>NZ_JABKKK010000004.1:0-241415 GCF_013166535.1 Prevotella sp. PTAC | reverse complement strand
GCAAGCGGGCAGGAAAACCGTTTGTGGCTGTGGACTGCGGTTCACTCACCAAAGAGCTTGCACCGTCGGCATTCTTCGGACACGTCAGAGGGGCGTTCACCGGTGCGGACAGTGCCAAGAAAGGGTATTTCCATGAAGCCGAAGGCGGCACGCTGTTTTTGGACGAGGTGGGCAACCTCGCACCGGAAACCCAGCAAATGCTTCTGCGCGCCATACAGGAGCGGCGATACCGCCCGGTAGGTGACAAATCTGACCGTAGTTTCAATGTCCGCATCATCGCCGCCACCAACGAGGATCTGGAGAAGGCGGTCCATGAAAAGCGTTTCCGGCAGGACTTGTTGTACCGTCTGCATGACTTCAAGATAACCGTCCCGCCGTTGCGCGACTGTCAGGGGGACGTCATGCCGCTGGCTGAGTTCTTCCGTGAAATTGCGAACCGGGAACTGGAGTGTGATGTCATCGGATTTGACGGAGAAGCCCGCAAGACATTGCTGACCCATGCGTGGCCGGGCAATGTCCGCGAGCTTCGTCAGAAAATCATGGGTGCGGTGTTGCAGGCACAGACGGGTCTTATCACGAAAGAACATCTGGAACTTGCCGTGCCGAAACCGACTTCACCCGTCAGCTTCGCCCTACGCAACGATGCGGAAGACAAGGAGCGTGTCTTACGCGCGTTGAAGCAGGCGAACGGGAACCGCAAGGTTGCCGCAGAACTGCTCGGGATAGGACGTACGACGCTGTACAACAAACTGGAAGAATATGGATTGAAGTATAAATTTCAGCAATCATAGCCGGTAATTCGCCGAATTTCCTTATCTTTGTTCGGACAAATCTAAAATTACATATATGGTTAATATTGAGAATAGAGATATAGAGGCTGAGATTATAACTGATAATCAGTCTGATAGTGAGGATATTCAAACAGTGGATGTCTCTGATGTAGTTGTCTATGCTAGAGATTGGACTATTGAAACAATATTCAATCAAATCAATATCGAAAATATAGACCTAAATCCCAAATTTCAAAGAAGAAATGCTTGGAATGATGACAAACGAAGTAAACTTATAGAATCAATCATAATGGGGTATCCTGTCCCGGAAATTGTTTTAGCAGAAAATCCCAATAAGAAACGCTCATTTATAGTTATAGATGGTAAGCAGAGACTGCTTACCCTTGCGGGGTTTATTGACAATAATAAATATAAGTATTGGGATAAACCAGTATTAAAAGGATTGAAAGTGTTGAAGGATCTTAACAAATTGAAATATGTAGATTTGGATGAAAAGTCTAAACGCGAATTTGATAATTCTTCATTACGCTGTACTGTCATAACAAATTTTAAGGATATCCAGATTCTGTATGATATCTTCTATAGACTTAATTCTGGATCAGAATCCTTATCTACACAAGAATTGCGACAGGCACTTAACAAGGGAGAGTTTGCTGATTATTTAGTTGAAACTACGAACACACTACAACCAATTCATTCTGTTATGAATTTATCAGAACCTGACAAAAGACTTCGGGATATCGAAAATTTACTAAGATTATTTGCTTTTACCATGTATCCTAAAGAATACAAGGGTAATTTAAAGAAATTCTTAGATGACAAGATGGGAGATATTACAAAAAATTGGGGAGAGACACATCTTAAAATAAAGGAACAATACGAGAAAATAAATTCTGCAATAGATTTGCTAAAAGAAACATTTGGGGATTATAAAATTATTGGTAGGAAATATGACGAAGATGCTTTCTCTAATAGATTTAACAAAGTGCTATTTGAGGTGGAGATTTTTTATTTTCTTCATTTAGATAAGAACATCCTTTCAAGTAAAGAGACGTTTATAACTGCCTTAAAAAAACTCTGTACAGAAGATGCTGATTTTAGAGCCTCTATTGAGAGTTCAACAAAAAATATCGAATATTACAAAATAAGATATGCTAAATTTCAAGAATTGATAAATAAATCTTTCAGGCTAAACTTAGCAATTAATCCTTTTTTGTAATTTATGGTAGACGTTAAAGAGTCATTGGACAAATTGGAAATGTATTTATTGGAACTCGAAGATAAATATATAGATATCCATACAGATCCTTTGGAAAATCCAGAAATGTACAAATTGGATATTAGAAGTTTTTGTGTGCTTTCTCATGCAGCTTTTGAAGAGTTTGTAGAAAATATATGTTTATATACACTCAATGAAATTGAAGATAAATTTGTAAACACACAACGTATCAGTTATTCCACATTATGCTTGTTGCACTTTTATGGAAATAGCAAAACAATAGATAATGAAAGTTGGAATGATGACGAAAGAATTTATGATTATTTATTAGCTCAAATAAGAAGTATAAAAAGCGATTTTTCTAAGTATATTATGAACCAAAATCATGGTGTGGGCTTAAAATATCTCAAAAGGTTATTAGTTCCATTAGGATTATATGCGCCATTGGATATTAGATTTTCTTCCGCATTAGATAATTTGACTCAATCGAGGGGCGGTTATGCACATACATCTCATCGTAATATTAGAAGTTTATCTCCAGAAGATGTGAAAATGTATGTTAGAGATGTTTATGATTTGATGGTAGAGTTAGCAAATAAATCTAGAAAAATTTCATATTATAGCATTCACTAGAAATAGGTCATGTAAAGGTCATTCTGTAACAGCGAATTTTTCACAAAATAATTATACTGTCATTTTACATTGGTTTCTGTATGCACTTGATTTGTTTTTTTATTGGGAATAAATTATCTTTGCTCGCAGAAAGGCGTTCTTTTGATATAATGCAAAACAAGATAGAATACAGAACTTCACTCGTTTCTAAGTCGTTACCTATCACAAGACAGATTTATGCAAGTCATTAAATTTCAATGGTAAAGACAATTTGTAATGTCTCATCGAATGAAAGCTGATTTGCTTGTTTATGCCACACTCGCTGATGACTTTTTTCAGCTTCTTGCAAACATTCCAATAGTTGATTTCGCCGAAAACTGAATTGTCCTTTTGAAACGGTCTGTACTTCCCAATTATCTGCAACGGAATGTCCAGCAGCTTCACTTGGAACGGTACGCCCGTCTTGTGCCGCTTGGAGATAATCCACTTCTCACCGTTCACATCCATAATCTCGTCCGTGGTCAGTTCCCTGATGTCTGCGAAGCTGAGTGCGGTGAAGCAGGCAAAGACAAACAGGTCTCGGGTGAAAGCAAGCGTGGCATCGGAAAACTCATGCTCGATAAGTTGCCGGATTTCCCCCTCCGTAAGATACTCCCGTTCCTTCACGTTGGGCGTGATGCGGAATTGCGCAAACGGGTTTCTCGGTATCAGACCGTTGTAATGCGCCCGTGAAACGACCGTCTTGACCCACATGCAAGCCAGCCACACGGAAGCGTTTTTCAACCCTTGCTCCGTAGTGAGGAATACGGAGAACTCCTTGATGAAGTCGGGAGTAAGTTCCAGCATGGACATGTCGTTGCGCTTATAAAACGACTTGATGAATGCCGCCACATAGTTCCTTGAACGTACCATCACTCGGTAAGACCCCATGCAGCGGTCTTTGCCGACACGTTTCAGGAACTTGGCGTTCTCCTTGTCAAATGCGCCGAGTATCGTTTCATACTCGCAGCCGATGCCCTGATAGGCGTTGCGCACCATTTCCGCCGTGACATACGCCTCACGGTCGGATATGCGCTGGTAGTGCTTGATGATTTGCGCCTTGATGTTGTCGAGCGCAAGGTTCGTTTCCCTTGCCTCCACGCTTTTGCCTTTGGCACGGTTGCCCTTTGCGTCCCAAAGCTCCTTTGCGATGCTCCGCTTGCAACTGAACTGCGCCACCGTCCCGTTGATTGTAACCCGTCCCATGATGGGGACAATTCCGTTCTTCTCCTTGCTGCCGTTCGCATAGAACAGCACGTGAAATGTGCTCCTTGTCATACTCGCCTTTTTTGGTACAAAACTATAAATCAACAAGTTAAACCTTGACAAGCAAACCTACGCAGAACGCAGCAAACGGGACGGATAGTGTTAAATCTGCACTTTTGACGGGTAACGAATAGGAAACCGTTCTCTTTCTCCAATCCGCTTTGAAACGGTTTTCAGACCTCTGCCCAACTTCCGTGATTTTCTCCTAACTGCTTAAATCTCAATTTCTATTGCGTTAATCTGCTGATTTTCTTCGATTATTCCAGCGATATTCTGTATTTTTGCGACATTATGGCAAAAGACAAGACAGCATACGTGTGCGACCACTGCGGGCAGGAATCGGCCAAATGGATAGGCAAATGCCCGAGTTGCGGCCGTTGGAACACGTTTAAGGAAATAAAAATATCCGCCGATACCGGCTCAATGGCAGCCCGGTCGGCGGCGGTATCCGTGCGTGGTACGGTCGGCGGCGGCAAGAACCGTCCGCTGTTTCTTAATGAAATAAGCTCAAAAGACGAACCGAGAATAGACACCCGCGACGAGGAACTGAACAGGGTGCTCGGAGGCGGGCTCGTGCCAGGCTCGATAGTGCTGCTCGGCGGAGAGCCGGGAATAGGCAAAAGCACGCTCACCCTGCAAACGATACTGCGGCTGCCCGAACGTAACATCCTGTATGTTAGCGGTGAGGAGAGTGCCCACCAGCTGAAAATGCGCGCCGAGCGCATCGCACATCCCGACAACGCGAACATGAGGATACTGTGCGAGACATCGCTCGAAAACATCTTCGCGCACATCAAAGAGGTGAAGCCTGAAATTGTGATAATAGACTCCATCCAGACCATATCGACCGAAGAGGCCGATACAAGTCCGGGCAGCGTGACCCAGGTGCGCGAATGTGCGTCGGCGCTTCTGCGCTTCTCCAAGACAAGCGGTATCCCGGTGATACTGATAGGACACATCAACAAGGAAGGGACACTGGCCGGACCGAAAATCCTTGAACACATAGTAGACACGGTGATACAGTTCGAAGGCGACCAGCACTACATGTACCGGATATTGCGAAGCATCAAAAACCGATTCGGCAGCACGTCGGAACTCGGAATATACGAGATGGGACACGGTGGACTGCGGCAGGTGAGCAACCCCTCGGAACTACTGCTCACACAAGACCACGAAGGACTGAGCGGCATAGCGATAAGCTCTGCCATAGAGGGTGTACGCCCGTTTCTCGTGGAAACCCAGGCGCTGGTGTCGAGCGCGGCATACGGCACCCCGCAGCGCAGCGCCACCGGATTCGACCAGAGACGGCTGAACATGCTGCTCGCAGTGCTTGAAAAGCGGGTCGGCTTCAAACTTATGCAGAAAGACGTGTTCATCAATATAGCCGGAGGCCTGAGAGTGACCGACCTCGCAATGGACCTCAGCGTTATTGCCGCCGTGCTGTCGAGCAATGTGGATACGGCGATAGAGACAGGATGGTGCATGGCGGGCGAAGTGGGACTGAGCGGAGAGGTGCGACCCGTCAACCGCATAGAGCAGCGCATCGCCGAGGCTGAGAAACTCGGTTTCGGACATATCATCATCCCCAAATACAACATGTCCGGACTGAAACACAAAAAGTTCGGCATAGAACTTCATCCGGTAAGAAAGGTGGAGGAGGCTCTGCGGGAACTGTTCGGCTGATAAAAAAATGTAATAATAAAGTCACGGATTTAACACTTTGTTTTTTGTCGAAATAGAAAATCAAGGCGCTACGCATTGCGATATACAATGCGATAGCGCCTTTATCGAAAAACGGAAATCCGCCCTATTTCCCGCAACGGGCATCTAAATGGAAGCCGTTCGGCTGCCGATTGCTTTCCGTTTAGCGGCCAAACGGAAAGCAACGGGATACTAAACGCGACGCAATCAGTATACTAAACGCAAACCAGGACTTTCAAAAAGTGGAATGCCCGGAGCGCAAACGACAAACATCCCTCGTATAATATTGATATACAACACGTTGCACGAAACACTAAAATACGGCGATATTTGCGGCCTCCGCATCTTAATTTTCAAATAACCGAAACATGAATGACCTTTTGTAAATATTATTCCGAATATCCGCCAAACGTGAACAAGCAGTAAAAGCGGAACGGAACACAGGACAGAAACTGTCCGCCAATAATATTAAAGAAAACGATTACGTAAATATTTTACACCCGCCGGCTCTTGCGTACCGATTTTATTATTACCTTTGCAATGGAAAAACAAACTTAAAAACAAAATCAAATTAAATGACAACATTAACCCTTTCGATTGTCACGGTCTTCGTCATCGGATATTTGTGCATAGCCGTAGAGAGCCTGACAAAAATCAACAAGGCTGCCATTGCCCTGCTGATGTTCGTATTTTGCTGGACCCTGTTCATGCTTGATCCGGGCAGTTATATCGCAGGCGCGGTTGGAGACGCCATTCCGCTGGCGGTAAGCGAGGTGATAGAGAAGCATCTTGGAAGCACGGCCACCACGCTGTTCTTCCTCATGGGAGCGATGACTATTGTGGAACTGGTCGACCAGAACGGAGGATTCAACTTCGTGCGCGACATGCTCAAAACCCGTACTAAAAAAGCGTTGCTATGGCGAATAGCCGTGATGACATTCGTACTCTCGGCCATTCTCGACAACCTGACTACGAGTATCGTGATGATTATGATACTGCGCAAGCTCGTGGCCGACAAGAAAGACAGGATAATCTATGCCGCACTCGTGATAATAGCGGCAAACTCGGGAGGCGCATTCTCGCCTATCGGCGACGTGACAACCATCATGCTGTGGAACAAGGGCGTGATAACGGCAATGGGAGTAATCACGGAAATTATGATACCGTCTGTCGTATCAATGGTGATTCCGGCTTATATACTGTCGCTGTCGCTGAAAGGAGACCTCGCCGAAGTGGAGGAAGAGGCTGACGACACATCAGATGACATACTCTCGGCAGGACAGAGAAAGGCTATATTCTTCCTCGGTGTGGGCGGACTCATCTTCGTGCCGATATTCAAGTCGATAACCCACCTTCCCCCGTTTGTGGGCATACTGCTCGTGCTCGGTGTGCTATGGACGGTGACCGAGATTTTCTACCGCAGCCTGCCGCACGACAACGAGGATGAAAACGGCAACGGCATGCAGAAGCGCATCACAAAAATGCTCGCCCGGATAGACATGGGTACGATTCTCTTTTTCCTCGGCATACTCATGGCAGTGGCCTGTCTTGAAACAATCGGCGTGCTCGAAAGCCTTGGCGAAGGCCTCAACGTGGCGTTCAACGGCAATCACTATCTGGTGACCGGTATCATCGGCGTGCTGTCAAGCATCGTGGATAATGTGCCTCTCGTGGCCGGTTGCATGGGCATGTATCCGGTGGAAGCTACCGGTGACATGGCTGTCGACGGTGTTTTCTGGCAACTTCTCGCTTACTGTGCCGGTGTCGGCGGTTCGATGCTTATTATCGGTTCGGCTGCCGGCGTAGTGGTGATGGGACTGGAAAAAATCACCTTCGGATGGTATATGAAGAAAATCACCTGGATAGCTTTCGTAGGATACCTTGCGGGAATAATCGTCTATTGGGTGGAAAAGATGTTTTTATTCTAAGATAACATTGAGGAGTCAAGGAAGAACATTTAGGAGTTAAGAAATTAAGGAGTTAAGCCAAATGCAGTCAAGACAAACGGTAAACAGGAAATAATCAAATCCTGAGAGTATTGGCTTAACTCATTAACTCCCACAATGACCCTCCTTAATTCCTCAATAAACCTTCTTAAATCCCCTATGAGCATTTCTCTACTCCATAAAAAAACATCGGTGCGGTTTCCAATTGGAAACCGCACCGATGTTTTTTATTATAAATTCTCCCTGAACTCGCTTGGTTTTCGCCCTGTCTTCATCCTGAACTTGGACGAGAAATAATCAGGCGAATCGAAACTGAGACGATAGGCTATTTCCTTTATGCTCATGTCGGTGGTGGTGAGCAGCTCCTTTGCGCGCTGCAATTTGAGGCTCTGCTGATAGCTTGCCGGACTGATACCGGTATATTCCTTGAACAGTTTTCTGAAATTGGAATAACTCATCCCCAACTCATCGGCAATCTGATGAATAGACAACGGTGTTTCGAGAGACTCTCGTATACGCAGCCGTCCGCGGTTAATCATGTCTATGCGCTTGGGTGTCCTGTTAAGTTCAATATTACGTTCGAGAGAGTACATCATTCCGATAAGGTGATTGACAATGCCGGCAAGTATCTGCTGTGAATTGGCCGGCTCTTTGTCTGCGATATTGAAAGCGGACTTGTACAGCTGCACTATCTCAGCCGAGAAACCTACATGATATATCGGTTTTTCGGAACTGAGGAAGCCGGCCGTAACCCTGTCGTCCACGTTTCTGCCCATAAATCCGATCCAGTAGCTCTTCCATCCGCGGTCTTCTCTCGGATGGTAAGTATGCCACTCTCCGGGGAAAAGCAAAAACATGTCTCCCTCTTTCAGTTCGGTCTCGCCGATATGGTCACTCCGGAAAGTTCCGCTGCCCTCAACGATATACAGCAACTGATACTCATTCAGCCTTCGTCCCTCCTCTACCTTGAAGTAATATCCGTCGGCATGTCCGCGAGTAGGATAAGCCGCACCGGGAGGAATTTCTTCATATCCCACAGTGCTGACCGTCAGTCCCCACTGCTTGTCTCTATCATTAGCTAACACATATTTACTCTTCTGCATAATAATTTATTTGTATTGTTTTTTTGTCCATAGGATATTAACACTCTCCCGCCTCTCTCGGCACTATACTCTCCGCGACACAAGGTATCCATACCCAGAATGTGGAGCCTTTATCAAGTTCAGACTCTACACCTATATCTCCTCCGCACACATCGGCAATGGCCTTGCAGATGTTGAGACCGAGTCCGGTACCCTGTACAAAATCATTCAATTTCACAAACCGGCGGAACACATCCTTACATTTTTCTTTTGGAATGCCCTTACCGGTATCTTCACAATATATATATATCCCTTCACCTTCCTTCCGGTAGCCCACCTTGATATGTCCGCAGGCGGTGAACTTCACGGCGTTTGTCGTGAAGTTGATGATAATCTGCTGTATGCGTTCGATATCCAGTTCTGTGACGAACGACAGGTACGGATTGTCTTTTATAAACCGGGCGGAAGACTCGGAGGCATGCAGTTCGAGTGTGGTACAGATATCTTCGAATGCCAGTGCGAAATCGATCTTTCTCGGTTCTATCTTCGGACCGTCCGCATCCATTGTCGATATCATCAGGATATCATCTATCAGATGTATGAGAAGATCGCAGTTCTTACGTATTATCCTTACCAACTCGGCTTTCTCTTCCGGACCGTCCATCGACGGCAACAGGTCGCAGAAACCTACAATGGCATTCAACGGCGTGCGTATCTCATGGCTCATGTTGGCCAGGAAGGTGCTTTTCTGCAACTCACTGTCATTTGCCCGTATTATCTCCGAACGCAGTCTCTCCTGCGCTTCCTCCTGTTCTGTTATGTCACGGATAAGTCCGAAAAGTCCGATTACATTACTATTATCGTCATAATCGGGCAGCCTGTTTATGGAATACCAGCGCACTTTGCCGTCTTTGTGAATGAGATCTACGGTCGGCAATACTATTGTCTTCGGCAAAACAGTCCCATCAGCGGTATTAAGGAACTCTGCGGCCGTCTTCTTATTGGTGTCTCCCACCACCCTGCCTATGAACTCCTCCCTGCTCATCTCGATGTCTACGGTATGCTGATTTCTAAAATATGTGATGTGAGAAGTTGCCAACGACATGCGCCAGTTCATAGTCTTACTCTCTGTGAGTAGGTAACGGAGGGCTCGCTCGTATCTGGCCGTTTCCATATTTACACGACGTATATTGTCATTGATGACTTTTCGCTGCAAATACATCTCGCGCTCTTTAGTCACCAGTTGCAGAACGACAAGAATATGGCGTAAAGAGCCTTCGGCATTCCTGATCGGGCAAACCCTTATCTCGGCATACTCTGACACACCGCGTTCCGGAACGGAAATCTTTGAGCATACCACCATGTTGTCTATCCCTTCTCCTGAAAGGTGCATTCCGTCCAGAAGCGCGTTCAAAATGTTTCTTTTATAATAAAAGTCATCTTCCTGAGAGCGGAATTTAAGTATCTGACGAACCCGTTTATTGGTGTTTACCAATCTGCCTTTACTGTCATATAGCAGCAATCCCAATACCGAGAGGTCGAATATACTTGCATATTTATCTGCCAATATCTGATGCTGCTTGTCTTTCTTACGCTCATCGGTTATGTCTGTCAGCGTACTGATTATGTTCAGCGACTTACCGTCTTTCCACTTCTCTATTATGGATTGATTATATAGCTGTATCCATTGCGGATTGTCGGGAGTACCCGCATTCCATGTATATATTTGTCCTTTCTCCGTATCTCTGTCACCGGCTATTATACGGTCCGTATAGTCTGCCATGGCTTTCTGGCTGTCAGGATGTATCAAATCATAATACTGCTGAGCCGTCATTCCCTCCGGTGGCAGATGATTTCCATACAGATTATCCACCCTCTCACCTGTAATACTCAACTGAACAACGCTGTTGCCGCTCATTTTCAGAGCCTCTTCCATCAGCTTGTTCTTCTCAGATATACGTCGCACGGCATATTTAATCTGATTGGCTATCAACCTGTTTGCCATAATTACGGCAGACAGAAGCACCAGGACCATGACTATCACCAGAAGAACTATTTTAGGAACGTTTCTCGTTTCATTCTCAGGATGAAACCATTTGTTTACCAATTGCTTCTTCATGCCCGACTGCTCAAAACGCGCGAACTGGTCGTCAAGCATGTTTATCAACTGCTGGTCATGGGCGACAAAGCGCATATCACCTGTCGGTATGTCAATATCGGTAACCTCTATATTGTCGATATTCAGTTTTTTCAACATGTTCTTTATCGACGCTTCACTGTAAATGAAGTACTGATAAAGACCGTTGTCTATATTTGCCAGACATGTTCTCGGAGAGTTTATGCGCAGTTGCTTCTTGTCTATATCCTTGTGCCGCAACACCCTGAAAGCCGCATAGTCATATCTTTTCACTGCGAGCAGACTGCCTTTGCCAAGCTGTCTGATATTTCTCAACGGCGGAGTGCCGCGCTTGTAGGCTATCTTTATCTTATAAGGATATATTGTCTTACGGCTGTAATATACCGCGGCGGAATGCTTGCTCCTGTTATTCAAAGGCTCTATGATGAGATCCACCTCGCCTTTCTCAAACATCTCAACAGCCTGTTCACGCTCCCGCATTACGAAAAAATACGGGATTTTCAAGTCTTTGAGCACCCTATTGAACACATCTATGTTATATCCTGCCGGCTCACCGTCGTCATCTATATATTCAAACGGCGCGAAATCCCAGTCTATAACGACTCTCAACGGCCGCTCGGCCGTATATGGCATATCACCGGCATATCCCGTCCTGGCAGCATGTACGGAACCAATGGTCATTAACGCGACCATTGCGGTAATGAAAGTTACAATCCTGTTTAAAGATAATCCTGCCATAAACGCTTATTTATATACGTATGTCTTTCTTTTTTACGACTGTCGCTTCGCACGGAATCCTTATCCATACAGTCACACCTTTGCCTTGTTCGGAGTCCACATCCATGCTCCCCCCCATCTTCTCGACAAGTTTTTTGCATATCTGCATCCTCAGCCTGATGGCGCTCTGGTCCATATTCTCCGCCACATTCATATTGTTGAACATCGTATCAAGGTTCTTCTTCTCTATGCCCGCCCCTGTATCCTCAAGGCAGATTTCGAGATTACCATGGTAATACCCGTATCTTCCCCTCAGCATTCCGCTGCTCGTGAAGTGCGCACTGTTTGTAGCCAGCATCTCAATCACCTGCCCGACATGGTTCGAATCGATATCCACCACAAGCTGCTCATAGGGACTGTCAACAATCATCTCCACCCCGTCTTTCAGCTCATGGCTCCATCCGGTGATGCAATATGCCATGAACTCACATGCGAAATCCGTGGGAGACTTGGTTATTTCCACCATATTGGCATCGAGTTTCGACAGAAACAATATGTCGTTGATAAGCTTTAGAAGCGCTGACGAATTGTTCCTTATCTCACTCATGAAGACCTCTTCGTCTTCCTTTGAATGCTCAATGTTGAACATTTCGGCAAATCCCACGACAGAGTTGAGCGGTGTACGCACCTCGTAACTGATGTTTTTCATGAATGCCGTCTTCACCGTCTCGGCTTCACGTGCCTTGTCCATCTCCTGTTTCAGTAGCCTGTCAGTCTCTTCTATCATGCTAACGTCACGTCCCAAGCCGAAGTAATGATCCACATTTCCGTTCTCATCCTGAATGGATATTCCGTTGAATTGCAGATAAATATCTTTTCCTTCTTTATCATGGAACACTGTTTTCAACTTTATATCAAACCTGTCGGTCATGCACTTGTCCATCTTGTTTATCAGGCTTGCCACACGATGCTTGTCGCATTCATCCGTCAACATGGCGCATTTGATTTGCGAAAGTCTCATCGGCGGCTCGTCGAGATTGTACATCACCTCCATTATCTTGGTCTTCGGATAATAGCTTATCAGCCATATACGGCTCACTTCAAGCGCATTGTTGATGTTCTTGATATATTCGTTCCGCCTCTTCGTCTGATCGATGATGTACTTTTCGTTCTTCTGCTCGTTACGTATGCTTCGCACCTGAGATGTGATGTCTCGCCCGATAAACAGTATTCCCGTCAGACCGTGCTCGCTGTTGAATATCGGTGTCAGCATGTGCTCGTAATATTCCACTTTTTCAGGTATTATGCCGAACACGTTGTCGGCATTTGCCATGCCTCTGTTTCCCTTCACAATCAACGAGGCATGGAAACTTGACATATTGTATATATCGATCTCAGCGTATGCCGGAATAAACGTAAGAGGTATCTTACGATCGAGAAACATCTGCTTGTCGGTTATCTTAAACGTCTCGCAAGTACTGTCGTTGATGTCCGTCAGTATGCCGTTGCTGTCGAAATACGCCATATCCATTTTCAGAGAGTTGAACACCACGTCGTTTCTCAACAACAGGTTTTGCATATTTATATGCCTCTCCTGCTCCGCGTTGACATTCTGTTGCGTGCCGAGCAGCAACGACGGCGAATTGCCTTCCCTTTGGAATACTGATATCTTGACATAAAAATAATGCTCATTGTCCGGCGTACCAGGCTTATGGCATCTCACGAGGACTGGTCTCACATCCTCATTGCCGGTCTTTATATCCTCAATCGCCGCATATATCTTATTGTAATCCTCCTCATTGAAAAAGACGGAAAAGGATAGACGGTTGTATTCCTCATCCTTGTCTCCGTCGTTAGTGAAGGTGGCAAACACGTCACGATCCACATCATAAGTCCATATCTGTATCTTTCCGGAATGAAGATACAGCGCCAATCTCTTGCTCTGTATATTGCTTATCCGCTTGATCTTGCCCATACGGTAATGATATATGCGGTTATATACCAGCAATAACACCGCCACTATGCCAAGCGCCCACGCTATATACCATACGAAAGACGGTATGCCGGTCGACTGTTCCTCGGGATAAAACCACTTGTTTCTTATGGGCTGCAACTCCTCGTCATACACCATCGCCTCGTAGACGCTGTCCACACGCCTCAGCAAATCCTCGTCGTTTGACATGAAATGATACTCTCCGTTGGGCATCACTATCGGCGTGATCGTGAAATTATCGAGATTGTTGCGCCTGAGGGTGAACTTCAACGACAACGAGTTCCACAGTACCTGTCCGCTATCTTTCGCCGCCGCTTTTATTATGGCGTTCTCTATGTCGTGATGCGGAACGGCGCAATCCTCCAATCCGGCTTCCATCACTATGCGATGGCTCACGCTGTTGTTCTGCATTATCACCTTGTGCCCTTTGAGGTCTTCAAGGCTGTTGATATCCACGGGCTCTTTCTTGGGGTGCGCCACGCCATGAGTGAAAAGCGCCACCACCGAGTTTCCGTATTTTCCGAATTGCGAGTGATATTTCGTACGCATGCCGAGCATAAGGTCAGACTTGCCCTCTTTCAGGTCGTTATAAGCCTCGCTCGTGCTCCTGAGCTTTATGATATAAGGTATGTCAAGACGTTTAAGTATTATCTTGATAAGGTCGATGTTGTAACCCATCGGCTCACCGTCCTTATTGAGGAACGTATATGGCGGCAAGTCCCAAATGTCTTCATATACCAAAGGAGATTTTATCGTATACTTAGCTTCCTGCTGTCCCTGCCCTGTCGCCTTTGCCGGCAACAGAGAAATGAAAAATATCACACATGGCAGAAGAATGCTCTTATACATCAAAATCTGTTAGTTATTCTTGTTTATTGGCAACAAAGCTACTAAAAAATGATTAAAATGCCAAAAGAAACGCCATTTATTTTAATCCGTGACAATTCACGCATATCTACGACAGATCTAAAGCGGACAGCCTTCAAAGTCGTATAGCACTGTCGACAGATATCTCTCGCCCGTGTCCGGCAGCAGTACAACCACCGTCTTATCTCTGTTTTCCGGCCTTGCGGCAATCACGGCAGCGGCAAAAGCGGCCGCACCCGATGATATGCCGACGAGAAGCCCTTCCGTGGAGGCAAGCTCCCTGCCGGTACGTATGGCGTCGTCATCATCCACATCGAACACCTCATCCACCACACCCGCATCATATATCGGAGGCACAAACCCCGCTCCGATACCCTGAATTTTGTGCGGGCCAGGCATACCCCCGTTGAGAACGGCCGACGAGCGCGGTTCGACGGCAATTATCCTAATCTCCGGATTAAGCTCTTTCAGCCTTTTCCCTATGCCCGAGACCGTGCCGCCGGTGCCCACTCCCGCCACGAATATATCTATTCTGCCGTCAGTGTCGTTCCATATCTCCTCAGCCGTGGTGTGATAGTGCCTTAAGGGATTGGCCTTGTTTTCAAACTGTTGCAGTATCACCGCTCCGTCCATGCCGTCGCGCAGACGCTCCGCCTCCCTTATGGCTCCGGCCATCCCCTGTGCTCCGGGTGTCAACACCACTTCCGCTCCGTATGCCTTCACAAGGCTGCGGCGCTCCACGCTCATGGTCTCCGGCATTGTGAGTATCAGCCGATAGCCTTTCACGGCGGCCACCATGGCAAGCCCCACACCCGTGTTTCCGCTCGTAGGCTCTATTATAGTGGCTCCGGGACGCAGCGCCCCGCTCTTCTCCGCATCCTCTATCATCGCCAGCGCGATGCGATCCTTGACGCTTCCGCCGGGATTGAAATACTCAATCTTCGCTATCACAGCCTTGGCCAGTCCCCGCTTTCCGGAGAAACCGCCCATTTCCATCAACGGCGTATTACCGACAAGCTCCGTAAGACGCTTTGCCACTCTCATTTTCCTTACCATGTCATTTGCTCCTTTCATCATTTTGTCCACATTATTATAATATACAGGCTCCACACGGCCCGCAGACACAAAGATATGACAAAATATCGAGCGACACACGGATACATCGCATAAAAAATACAAAAATCTTGTGAATATGAATTTTATTAACTACATTTGTAACTTAGAATATAATTAAAACAATATTTATGATAGACGTAAAAGAAACATTGACTTCGGCCGAAGAGAAAATGGAGATGGCCGTGATGTATCTCGACGAGCAACTGTCGCGCATACGTGCCGGCCGTGCCAACGTGGCGATACTCGACGGAGTGAGAGTGGAGTCATACGGCTCCATGGTGCCCCTCAACCAGGTTGCCACAGTGTCAACTCCCGACGCACGCTCGATAGCCATCAAACCGTGGGACAGAAAGATGATAAAGAACATCGAGAAAGCTATCATGGACAGCGACGTGGGCATCACACCCGAGAACAACGGAGAGATGATCCGTCTGGGAATACCACAGCCCACCGAGGAACGCCGCAAGGAACTGATGAAGCAATGCAGCAAAATCGGCGAAGGCACGAAAGTACAAGTGCGCAACATACGTGCCGACGTGAAAGACAAGTTGAAGAAGGCCATCAAGGACGGCCTGTCCGAAGACCTCGAAAAAGACGCCGAGGCCGAGCTGCAAAAGGTTCACGACAAGTACATAAAGAAAGTCGACGATCTGCTCGCCGAGAAGAACAAAGAAATAATGACAGTGTAATTCCGCGATTGCATACTATGGATTATCGGTGACGATGCCAACCGGCAACGGCCGATAATCCATAATTTATTATTCATCATTAACGCCAATGAAAGGTTTAGTAGTCAAGAACACAGGCAGTTGGTACACCGTAAAGACAGACGACGGACGGCTGATAGACAGCAAGATAAAAGGAAACTTCAGGCTGAAAGGCATCCGCAGCACCAACCCGGTGGCCGTGGGCGACAGGGTTGACATAGTGACGAATCCGGAAGGCACGGCCTTTATCACGACGATAGACGACCGCCGGAACTACATCATACGCAAGTCGCCAAACCTGTCGAAGCAAAGCCACATCATCGCAGCCAACGTGGACATGGCATTTCTCGTGGTCACGGTGAACAAGCCGCAGACCTCCACCACTTTCATTGACCGCTTTCTCGCCTCGGCCGAGGCATACCGCATACCGGTGGCGCTGGTGTTCAACAAAAGCGACATACTGACCGACGACGAGCTGCGGTATCAGGAGCTGATGATGACGCTCTACGACAACATAGGATACGAGTGCCGGGCCGTATCGGCGGCCACAGGCAGCGGTATCGACGGCCTGCGCGATCTGCTCAAGGACAAGATTACCGTGCTGAGCGGCAACAGCGGCGTAGGCAAGTCGACATTGATAAACAGTATACTGCCCGGCGTGAACCTGCGCACATCTGAAATCAGCGACGCACACAACACCGGCATGCACACCACCACTTTCAGCGAGATGCTCGAACTGCCGGGCGGCGGATATATCGTTGACACGCCGGGAATAAAGGGGTTCGGAACATTCGACATCGAGCCGGAAGAACTGACAAGCTATTTCAAGGAGATATTCCACTTCTCGCACGACTGCCGTTTCAGCGACTGCACCCACCGCCATGAGCCAGGGTGTGCCGTGCTCCGCGCCGTGGAAGAGCACTACATATCTGAAAGCCGATACCAATCTTATCTCAGCATGCTCGACGACAAGGACGAAAAAAAATACCGCGAAGCTTTTTAAAGACCGTCCCGTATATCCATATACGGCAAGCAAGCACGACATAGCGGCATCATTACCCGACGGCAATATGCAAAGAGCCGCCTTGCCGGCGAATGCAGAAGCACCGGAAGCAGAGACATCCCATGACCACAAGACGGTGATTGCCAAGTACAGTATAATGCATCCGTATCCAACAAAACACTGTTTACGGAATTCGGAACTATTTTTACAAAACACGTTCCATATTTCGATTATTTGAAACTTAAAATGCGGAGGCCGCAAATATCGCCGTATTTCAAAAGCTTTCCATAACACACTGTATATCAGCACTATACAGAAAATATTCATTATTCACACTCCGGGCATTCCACTTTTGGAAAGTCCCAATTCGCGTTTAGTATACTGATTGCGTCGCGTTTAGCATCCCGTTGCTTTCCGTTTAGCGGCCAAACGGAAAGCAATCGGCAGCCGAACGGCTTCCATTCAGCCGCCCGTTGCGGGAAATCAGGCGGATTTCCGTATTGCGATCAAGGCGCTATCGCATTGTATATCGCAATGAGTAGCGCACTCGTTTTTCTATTTCGACAAAAAGCAAAGCGCTAAATCCGTGACTTTTAGTTTACATTATAATTATAATCACAATCAAAACACACCGCATCACGGTGACTATTGTTTTAAAACAGACGTACTTAACACCAAAACCACGGAAATACATCCTCATAAATTTCAGAATTTCAATAATTCTTTTTATCTTTGCAAAAGATAGGCAATGCCTGAACAACCCCGAACCGGTTTCGCGGCATCGGGCCTGCACTGTCTTTGAAAATTAAGTATAACTAAAAACTACTGCTAACAAACATTTATGGAGAATAATAAAAAATATTTTTTCGCCGTCGATCTGGGCGCGACCAGCGGAAGAACCATAATCGGAACACTTGGCGACGAACGCATTGTTCTCGAAGAACTCACACGGTTCGACAACAACCTGATAGAAACGGGAGGACACTTCTACTGGGACATATACGCATTATATAACGAAATAATAAAGGGTCTTAAACTCGCCGCCCAGCGACAGATACCTATATGCTCAATAGGTATCGACACATGGGGCGTAGACTTCGTGTGCGTGGGCAAAGACGGAGCGTTGCTGCGCAACCCGCTGGCATACCGCGACCCGCACACTTTCGGCATGATGGAAGACTACTTCGACGCTAAAGTGGACAAAAAGACGGTATACGACATCACGGGCATACAGTTCATGAACTTCAACTCGCTATTCCAGTTGCACGCGATGCGCAAGAACGGCGACTCGGCACTGGCCGGAGCGGAGAAAATACTCTTCGTGCCCGACGCGTTGAGCTACATGCTGACCGGCAAGACGGTATGCGAGTATACCATAGCATCGACAAGCCAGATGCTCGACCCCAAGACAAAAACGCTCGACCCGAAACTGCTCGAAAGCGTGGGACTGACACAGGAGCACTTCGGCGAGATGATAAATCCGGCCGTCGAAATAGGCTCTCTCACGGAAGAAGTGCAGAAGATGACAGGCCTCGGAGCATTGCCGGTAATAGCCGTGGCAGGCCACGACACAGGAAGCGCGGTGGCAGCCGTGCCGGCAAAAGACGAGAAGTTCGCTTACCTGAGCAGCGGAACATGGAGCCTCATGGGCATAGAGACCAAAGACGCCATCATAAACGGGCTGAGCTACGAGCGCAACTTCACCAACGAGGGCGGCATAGAAGGCACCACACGGTTCTTGAAGAACATCTGCGGAATGTGGCTCTACGAACGTTGCCGCAAGGAATGGACAGACGCCCCGAAATCGCACACCGAGTTGCAGGCCGAAGCCATGAAGCAACCGGCTTTCCAAAGCATCATCAATCCCGATGACGCCATGTTCGCCAACCCGGCGTCGATGGTAGATGCCATACAGGAATACTGCCGCAAGACAGGCCAGCACGTGCCTGAGGGATATGCCGAGATATGCCGTTGCATCTTCGACTCGCTCGCCCTGCGCTACCGCCAGGTGTTCGGCTACCTGCAAGAGATGGCCTCATTCCCGATAGAGGTGCTCCACATAATCGGCGGCGGCAGCCTGAACAACTACCTGAACCAGTTTACCGCCGACTCGCTCGGAGTGGAGGTGCTCGCCGGCCCGCAGGAAGGCACGGCCATAGGCAACATCATGCTCCAGGCGAAAGCCTCGGGAGACGTAAGCGACATCTGGGACATGCGCCACATAATAGCCAACAGCATAGAGCTGAAGCGTTTCGAGCCGAAAGACAGGCAGATATGGGACAAGGCTTACGAGAAGTTTCTCGAAATCACAAAAAACTGATAAAAACAAATAGTTTTAACGACAAATAAAACCTAAAACAAAATGAAAGAAGAATTGGTTAAAAAGGCTTATGAAGTAGCCAAAGAACGCTACGCGGCCATCGGAGTAGATACCGAGAAAGTATTGGAACAGATGCAGAACTTCCACCTGAGCATGCACTGCTGGCAGGCCGATGATGTCGCAGGATTTGAAAACCAGGGCGGCTCGCTCACCGGCGGTATACAGGTGAACGGCAACTACCCCGGAAAAGCCCGCAACATCGATGAGCTGCGTGCCGACATCCTCTACGCGAAGTCACTCATCCCCGGTACACACCGCCTGAACCTGCACGAGATTTACGGCGACTTCGGAGGAAAATACGTTGACCGCGACCAGTGCGACGTGACACACTTCCAGAGCTGGATAGACTGGGGCAAGGCGAACAACACACTGCTCGACTTCAACTCCACATCGTTCTCGCACCCGAAGAGCGGCGACCTCAGCCTCGCCAGCCCCGACAAAGGCATACGCGACTTCTGGATCGAGCACTCAAAACGTTGCCGCGCCATCTCCGAGGCCATCGGTAAGGCCCAGGGCGACCCCTGTATCATGAACACGTGGGTACACGACGGAAGCAAGGACCTGACCGTCAACCGCCTGATGTACCGCGAACTGCTGAAAGACTCGCTCGACCAGATATTCGCACAGAAGTACGACAACATGAAAGACTGCGTGGAGTCGAAAGTATTCGGTATCGGCCTGGAAAGCTACACGGTAGGCTCCAACGACTTCTATACATCATACGCTGCAAAGAACAACATGATGATAACCCTCGACACCGGTCACTTCCACCCGACAGAGAGCGTTGCCGACAAGGTTTCCGCCATGTTGCTGTTCGTTCCTGAGTTGATGCTGCACGTGTCTCGCCCGGTTCGCTGGGACTCAGACCATGTCACCATCATGGACGACCCGACACAGGATCTGTTCAGCGAAATCGTCCGTGCCGGCGCGCTCGACCGTGTACATTACGGTCTCGACTACTTCGACGGCACACTCAACCGCATCGGCGCTTACGTGATCGGCAGCCGCGCGGCACAGAAGTGCATGCTCCGCGCACTGCTCGAACCTATCGCCACACTGCGTAAGTATGAACTTGACGACAAGAAGTTCCAGCGCCTCGCACTGCTCGAAGAGTGCAAGAACCTGCCGTGGAACGCCGTATACGACGAGTTCTGCGTGCGCAACAACGTTCCGGTAGGCGAGGAGTTCATCGGCGCTGTAGAGAAATATGAGGCTGACGTCACTTCAAAACGCGCATAATATTGAAACTCCCGGAATAAAGGAGGCTATGCGATAACCGCGTCAAAGCCCGTCAGGAAGTCAAAGGCAAATATTTATCATGTGTCACATTATGTCTAAATGAATGACGGCGCATTTGTCTTTAACTTCCGGGCGGGCTTTGACCGTAATAAATCCCATAGCCTATTAACCCGTAAAATAAAACAGACATCATGGAAATAATTATAGGTTTGCTTATCATAGCGATAGGCGCATTCTGCCAGTCGAGCTGCTATGTGCCAATAAACAAGATAAAAGATTGGAGCTGGGAGAGCTACTGGATCGTACAAGGAGTGTTCGCATGGCTCATTCTGCCGCTGCTCGGCGCCCTGCTTGCCGTACCCGATGGACACAGTTTCTTCGAACTGTTCAGCACCGGCAGCACGTTCAATATATGGATGACCGTTCTCTTCGGCGTGCTATGGGGCGTGGGCGGCCTCACTTTCGGCCTCTCGATGCGCTATCTGGGCGTGGCTCTCGGCCAGTCTATCGCCCTCGGCACATGCGCCGGGCTGGGAACCATCATGGGACCGGTGCTCCTTAACATATTCTTCCCTGAGTTGAACGCACTCGAATCACTTACCTTTGCCGTTATTCTCGGCGTGGTGGTGACACTGCTCGGTATCGCCATCATCGGTGTGGCCGGCTCGATGAAAGCAGCCTCGCTATCGGAGGAAGAGAAGAAAGCGGCCGTAAAGGACTTCAACTTCCCAAAAGGACTGGCCATAGCGTTGCTCGCAGGCTTCATGAGCGGATGTTTCAACGTAGGTCTTGAATTTGGAAAAGGCATCAACTTCGGCGCCCTCACACCCGACATGTACAAGACTCTGCCCGCGACTTTCCTCGTCACGCTCGGCGGATTTATCACCAACGCCGTATACTGCTTCTACCAGAACAGCAAGAACGGCACTTGGGGCGACTACAGGAACGGCAAGGTATGGGCCAACAACGTAATATTCTGCGCCCTGGCCGGTGCGCTGTGGTACAGCCAGTTCTTCGGGCTGTCGCTCGGAAAGGGCTTCCTCACCGAGTCTCCCACCCTGCTCACACTGTCGTTCTGCATACTGATGGCTCTCAACGTGGTGTTCTCAAACGTATGGGGAATAATTCTCAAAGAGTGGAAAGGATGCTCGCAGAAGACCATCGCCGTGCTCGTCACCGGCATCATAGTGCTGATAATATCTTCTTTCCTGCCGCAATTAATCTGAGAAAACGGAAAGGACACAATACAAAAAAGGCTTGCTTTCAAGTTAGAGCAAGCCTTTTTTCATCAATTCACGCCTATCATAACAATATATTGGAAACGCCATGTTGTTCACAGGGAATACAAAATCCCCGATACTTCACAGCATCGGGGACTTTTATTTTACTAAAAATAGTAAGTAATAATGATTATAATATGTAGTCAGTAGTTGTTTTTTCCAATATTTGATGAGGCATGAAATAAATCCATTAAACCTCAATGACATTCCCTATCGGCCGCCAGCCATTATTTAGGCAGGTTGAAAGCCTTTGTCATCTCAGACATCTGCTCATCGCTCATGCCTTCCGGCTCAAAGCCCATACAACGCGAGTTTATGTATATCTTGGCACTCTTGGAGAGCACATCTATCTGGTCGAAAGCATCCATAACGTCGAGACCTTTGGCGAATACGCCATGCTTCTCCCACATAACGACATCATAGTCTTCAAGCTCTTTCAGCGTAGCGTCGGCAAGCTCGTTTGAGCCAGGAAGTGTATAAGGAACAATTCCGAGACCTAACGGACAGAAAGCCTTAGTCTCCGGTATCATGCTCCAAAGGATTCTGGTAAGCACATCCTTGCCCAAGAACTTAGGATTATGACTCATTGCGACAAGTTCTATCGGATGGGTATGCACCGTTGCCTTATAAGCCGAACCGCTCTCGATAAGATGAGCATGCACCGTGAGATGAGAAGGCAACTCGCTTGTGGGCATAACGGCATTATCGGCTATGATGACATAGCTCGCACAATCGTCGAGAATGCGTATTACAGAACCGTTATCCATAGGCCAACGTGCCAAATCTCGCATGCGCTTACCGGTGCCTTTGCAGTAGAAATAACATCCTTTAAGCTGCGGCAAGGTGACACCAATCTGCTTCACATCGCTGATTGCAGACATATTGCGAATCTCGTCATCCACATGCTCCGTCACATTTACCGTAATATTACCACCGTTGCGCTCGGCCCAACCATTCAGCCAAAGATAGCCGGCCACTTCCGCAATCTTCTCGACCTCAGCCTTCAAAGCCGGGCGTCCTTCCAATATACTTCTCATAAATTACTGTGCTGTATTAAAGTTGCGTGCAAAGGTATACTTTAATATCAGCATGCAGTGACTTTATTTGACTTATCATCCCAAATAAATGATATTATTTTGATTTAAATCAATAGCCATAAAACACCTTAAAAAATGACAACGTGGCAACGCCTTTTCACATTAATATATAAGGGACGGATTTAACAAACAAGCATATTTATTTTGTCAGTCGGTGGAAATATTGTATTTTTGCAACTATGAACAATAAATTTCACAACGAAGATTTGAGCGAAAACGTGATACTGGCAGACGGTGATTATGTTGACAAGGTTGCGTTTGACCTCACAGTGAATTTCGAACGGATGATAGGCCGGCGTATACCGAAAGCCGACACGGCACGATGGATAGACTGCGTGGCGCTCGACGGCGGACTGCGCGAGGGAGACAACAAGACACAAGTGATCATCATTCATGACAAGTCGCGCGGTGCAATGGAGAACTTCGTACCGGGAGTATATGCCGACGAACTTGACGGCAAAGCGTTCTCAGACAACCTGGGGGAATTTCTCATCAGCTCGTTGCCGGTAGAAAACGACGTCACAACGGCGGAAGACATGTTCATCGAGGCGCTCGAAGTGATATGCAACAACAAGAATGTGAAAAGGATAATGGTGATACCGGACGCGGAGAAAATATACGGCAAGGTGCGCGAGACACTGCGCCTATATCTTGACGACGAGAACAAGCGAGCCACGGTGTTTGCCATGCAGCCCATGCAGGGCGGAAACTTCAGGCAGGAGATACTCGGATATTCACTCATGCAGGCACTCGGAATAAAATCAAGCGAACTCCACGCCGAATAATCCGTAACGGCGATACTGCCACGAAAGCAAGGCACTGGATACGCTTGAGAAGGCAAGTAACAACAAAAAAGAATCATAAATAAACAACAATAAGTAAATGGGAAAAGTACTAATGATTGGTGCGGGTGGCGTTGCTACCGTAGCGGCATTCAAAATAGCTCAGAATGCTGATGTATTCACAGATTTCATGATAGCAAGCAGACGCAAGGAAAAGTGTGACGCTATCGCAGAGGCCATCCGTAAGGCCGGACTGACAATAGACATAAAGACGGCACAAGTGGACGCCGATGATGTGGAACAGCTCAAAACGCTATTCAACGACTATAGACCGGAACTGGTAATCAATCTCGCCCTCCCCTATCAGGATCTCACGATAATGGATGCCTGTCTGGCATGCGGATGCCATTATCTCGACACGGCTAATTACGAGCCGAAAGACGAGGCTCATTTCGAGTACTCATGGCAATGGGCATACAAAGAGAAATTCGAGCAGGCAGGACTAACGGCGATACTCGGCTGTGGATTTGATCCCGGTGTCAGCGGAATATATACGGCCTATGCGGCAAAACATCACTTTGACGAGATACACAATCTTGACATCGTAGACTGCAACGCAGGCAACCACCACAAGGCATTTGCCACAAACTTCAACCCGGAAATAAACATCCGCGAGATCACACAGAAAGGTCTCTACTACAAGGACGGAGAATGGATTGAGACCGAACCGCTTGAAATCCACAAGGCACTCACATACCCGAACATTGGCCCGAGAGAGAGCTATCTGATGCACCATGAGGAGCTTGAAAGCCTGGTAAAGAACTATCCGACAATAAAACAGGCCCGGTTCTGGATGACATTCGGCCAGCAATATCTCACATATCTTGACGTAATACAGAATATCGGCATGAGCCGCATCGACGAAATGGAATATGAAGCTCCACTCGCTGACGGCTCGGGAAAGACCGCAAAGGTGAAAATCGTACCCTTGCAATTCCTCAAAACCGTATTGCCAAACCCGCAAGACCTGGGAGAGAACTATGACGGAGAGACAAGCATCGGCTGCCGCATACGCGGAATAAAAGACGGAAAAGAGTTGACATATTACGTATACAACAACTGCAAACATCAAGAAGCATACAAAGAAACAGGCATGCAGGGTGTAAGCTACACTACGGGTGTTCCGGCAATGATTGGCGCAATGATGTTCTTCAAAGGCCTGTGGCGCAAGCCGGGCGTATGGAACGTGGAGGAATTTGATCCGGATCCGTTCATGGAACAACTCAACAAACAAGGCCTTCCATGGCATGAGGAGTTCGGAGGCGACCTCGAACTCTGATTATTCACGATTCTATAACTAACAATTAATATTTCAATGGCAAAAAAAGAAGATACAGGAGCGGCAATGACCGGCAACGAAGAAAAACTGAAAGCATTGCAGGCTGCCATGTCAAAAATAGAAAAAGACTTCGGCAAAGGAAGCATAATGCGCATGGGCGATGAGCAAATCGAGAACGTGGAAGTCATACCCTCGGGAAGTATCGGCCTTAATGTGGCCCTCGGTGTGGGCGGCTATCCGAGAGGAAGGATAATAGAGATATATGGCCCGGAATCGTCCGGAAAGACGACACTGGCGATACACGCCATAGCCGAGGCACAGAAAGCGGGAGGCATCGCGGCATTCATAGACGCCGAACATGCTTTCGACCGCTTTTACGCCGCCAAGCTCGGAGTGGATGTGGAAAATTTGTGGATATCACAACCTGACAACGGCGAACAGGCACTCGAAATAGCGGATCAACTGATCCGATCTTCAGCAATAGACATTCTGGTCGTCGACTCGGTTGCCGCATTGACTCCCAAAAAAGAAATTGAGGGAGATATGGGCGATAACGTTGTCGGCCTGCAAGCCAGACTAATGAGCCAGGCCCTGCGTAAACTGACAAGCACCATCAGCAAAACAAACACCACTTGCATATTCATCAACCAATTGCGTGAAAAAATCGGAGTGATGTTCGGTAATCCGGAAACAACAACCGGCGGTAACGCTCTTAAATTCTATTCAAGCGTACGCCTTGACATCCGACGCGTCACGAGCATTAAAGACGGTGACAACATCATAGGGAACCAGGTAAGAGTAAAGGTCGTGAAAAACAAAGTGGCTCCGCCATTCCGCAAAGCAGAGTTTGAGATAACCTTCGGAGAAGGCATATCGAAAATCGGCGAGATTCTCGACCTCGGAGTGGAATACGGAATCATACAAAAAAGTGGAAGCTGGTTCTCATACAATAGCTCCAAGCTAGGACAAGGCAGAGACGCCACCAAGGCTCTTCTCCAAGACAATCCGGAATTATGCGAGGAACTTGAATCATTGATAATGCAAGCCATCGCAGAAAAGAATGAATTGTAGACATCATAAAATGCCCCGAAAGTTTGATTCCTAACTTTTGGGGCTCTTTTTGTTTTGTCGCAAATAAGAGATAAAAAAGCCCATAGAAAACACATAGCAACCAGACTCCCCATAAACGCAAAAGCGTGCAACTCACCAGAGCTGCACGCTTTTGCTTATTGTTTTTTATCTGTTTCCTTATCGGAATCATTTGACTTCCTCAAAATCAACATTATCTCAGTATGAGCAACTTGCGTACACGTGTTGCAATTATATCGCAAATCCGAAAATAAGCATCCATAAGCAACACAAGCTCTCACTCGCAAAAATACACTTTTTCCCCATAAGCAACGTGATGTAAACGCATAAAAATCATAAGAAAAGGAGGATTTTAATAGATTCTTCGGTTTTATCCTTACCTTTGTATGTGATATTGGGGTGTTGTACCATAACAGCAATAAAGAAACTATGCAGATACATAACAATACATTGATAGCGGAATGCTCGGCTTACGATTTCAAAGAAATGTTGGAACGTAAGAAAGTGAAGTCATGGCTTAAATCGGTATCGGCTTTTGCCAATACGGATGGCGGCAGTTTGTTCTATGGAGTGAACGATGACGGAGAAGTTGTTGGTTTGGAGAATCCACAAGCCGATGCTGATTTTATCAGTGAAATGATAAAGGCACGACTTGACCCTGTACCGGAAGTTCAACTTATTCCGATAGAGCACGAAGTACATACTTTACTTGAAGTGAAAGTAAAAGCTGGAACACTTACACCTTATTATTACTATCAAGATGGAACACGTACCGCATATGTACGAGTTGGCAATGAAAGCGTGGAGTGCAATTCGCAACAACTTCTTTCATTAGTGTTGAAAGGCACACACATGACATGGGATTCATTGCCTACCCAAGTAGATGCCAGCAAACATTCTTTCATCATCCTTGCCAATACCTTCCGTGAGCAAACCCATCAGGAATGGAATGACAAATATTTGGAATCATTCGGACTGGTCACGCCAGACGGTAAACTGACCAATGCCGGATTGCTGTTTGTGGATAATTGTACCGTATTTCAATCACGTATTTTCTGTACTCGTTGGACTGGACTCTATAAAGATGATGCCATCAGTTCCGTAGAACATCGGGCTAACCTCGTGTTATTACTAAAATACGGCATGGACTTCATCAAGAACTATACCATGAGCGGCTGGGTGAAGATGCCAAACTATCGCCTTAACCTACCCGACTATTCCGACCGTGCCATCTTCGAAGGATTGGTAAACCACCTTATCCATCGGGATTACACCGTAATGGGCGGTGAAGTACATATCGACATTTACGATGACCGAGTAGAACTAGTATCACCGGGCGCAATGTTTGACGGTACGCAGATTCAAGACCGAGATATATACAAAGTGCCGTCCATGCGCCGTAACCCCGTCATTGCAGACATGTTCACACAGTTGGACTATATGGAGAAACGTGGCTCCGGCTTACGCAAAATGCGGGAACTTACGGAGAAACTGCCTAATTTCCTGCAAGGAAAAGAACCACAATATCAAACGGAAGCGACCTCTTTCTACACCACTTTCTATAATCTGAATTGGAATGAAAACGGAAGAATACCTGTTGAAGAAGTAGCCAACAGGGTAAATAGCACCCTCGAAAAGTACCCTGTAAACGAAGAAAGTTCGGAGAAAAAGTACCCTGTAAACGGAAATAGTACCCTCGAAAAGTACCCTGTAAAACGAAGTGCCAATAAACCTGTTGGTAGAACAGCTCAACGTATTATAGATATGGTTATATCTAACCCGATGATAACTCGTGAGAAAATGGCAAATGAATTGGGGATTTCTTTGGATGGTGTCAAGAAACAGATAAAGAATCTTCGAGATAGAGGTATTCTCATCCATGAAGGTTCTGACAAGGCAGGTTATTGGCGCATAATTGTTAAACCATAAACCGAACAATAAACCTATGGGAACATCTTTCATACCATTCAGTGCAATAATTGCCGTTTTGATTATCGCCTTTTTGTTTGCTTCCTTGCCGCAAATAAGCCACAAAACGCGATACAGAGTGCTTTATGCAATAGCTATCATCATGCTATTTGCCGTGATTCCTATCAGTGAGTATATGGCTGAGAATACCAAAAATTCAAACAGCAATTATCTGCTTGTTCTGATATTTGATGTTGCAGTAGGTTATTTTTGTATGTACATTGCTGCATTGCTAAAATTCAACGTCCTTAAACGAAAGAATCAAGCATTGGAAAATGCCTTGACCGAAAAGCAACAAGAAAATATAGCAATCCTATTGGAACATCAGAATGAAAAGCAACAAGTACTTCAGCAAAGAGAACTTGAATGGTTAGCAGATAAAATCAAGATGTTCACTGAGGAAGAACAGAAAGCGATTCTTGCCAGTGCTTGCGCATTTGCAGAACACGGTTTGATAATCACTCCCTCAATAACCATTCAACTCAAAGATACATGTAGTCAGCAAGATCTTATGTATTTTGTTTGTTCCACCTTTTTCAACATGGGCAAGAAACGTAGTGATATTGTAAGTTTCTTATCTCAAGTCTTTCCGCTTTACTTTCCTGCAGGAGAAAGTGTATTGGCTAAAAAGATGCCGGGATGGGAAAGAGTAAAAGAGAGAAGGGAGAAAGAATGTAATTAGCGTATGTTTTCAAACCATAGAATAGAATTAAAATGAATAATACACTTATAGATAATTCCATAGAAGCACTTTCAATGACAGCAACATTGAGAAAATGCTTAGCCATTGATGGCATTAAAACAGTCAGTATTGCCACTGGTTATTGGGATATTCCCGGTTTAGCTATACTACAAGAAAATTTGAGGTCTTTCATTGAAAAAGACGGAACAACACTTCGTTTACTTATAGGTAAAGACCCTTATATATACGCAAATCAATTAAAGTCACCTAAATATAAAGATGCAAATTATCCACTGGACTTCATAAAGACTGATATCCACGAACTTAGTGTTACTGAGGAATATAAAGATGCTATACGTCTGCTTCTTGATTATTGTACGGAAAACAATGATTCAAAGATTCAGATTCGTGTGTTTCGAAAAAATGAAAATGACGAAACTCAATTTTTACATTCTAAGTGTTACATCTTTGATGGAAAGTCAAACGGCATTGGTATTGGCATCGTGGGAAGTACAAATTTTACACAAAAAGGATTACAAGGTAACGCAGAATTAAACTATATTGAAACTGCTCCAAATCAAGTGTTATCGCTTGATAAAATACCAGGTAATAAATCTCATTTGATATGGTTTAATGAAAAATGGGAAATATCTGAACCTTGGAACAAACAATTCTTAGAACAAATCCTTAAATCTGCACCTATAACAGATGACGTTGAAAAAGAACGCGAAAGTGAACAACAATTATTCACTCCATACGAACTATATATCAAATTGCTACAAATTAAGTTTGGTGACATTGTAGACAAATCACTCGGACAACAGATAGAAACTTATCTGCCAGCGAACATCCACAAACTGGAATATCAAATAGAAGCTGTAAAGAGGTGTATCAGCATTATGCACGAACATGGTGGCTTTATGTTGGCAGACGTGGTGGGACTTGGCAAGACGATTATCGGTACGCTCATCATCAAGCGTTTCTTGTCCGTACCAGAAGACGATGGACGAGAACGTAAAGTATTGGTCATTACTCCTCCCGCCATTCAATCGGGTTGGAAGAAAACTATAGCCATGTTCGACAAAGATTCTGACGAGAAAATTACGCCATACATTGACTTCATTACAACTGGACGCATCGTAAATGTTGCCGAAGATGAGAGCTTCGAAGATGACGATGACGACAGCCGCGATTCTGGCGATTTTGGTGGAACACTCCAAGAAAAGAATTATGGCTTTATTGTGATTGACGAAAGCCATAAGTTCCGCAACAGTACCACATTGATGTACCAGTCTCTTGATGAACTGATACAGAAGATTTGTTCTAATACAGGGATATATCCATATGTGGGTCTTCTTTCTGCCACACCGCAGAACAACCGACCAAACGACTTGAAGAATCAGATTTACCTTTTTGAGAGAAACCACAATGACAGTACATTGAAGAAGGCTGAAAGTGGTAATATCGAAAGGTTCTTTGCTGATGTCAACCGAGAATATGAATTGCTGATAGATAGAAGCAACGACATACCAACAGATGAGCGCCGCCAACGCTTGGATGCCGTATCAAAGAGACTGCGTGACTGCGTGCTAAGTGATATTTTGGAACGCCGAACAAGGACTGACGTTGAGAAGTATTACGAAAACGATATAAAATCACAAGGTTTGGTCTTTCCGAAAATAATTGGGCCTAACAACCTTGAATACATCATGGACAACGAGTTGGCACAACTCTTCTCTGATACCATGACAATTATTGCTCCTACTGCGGAAGATAAGTTAAAGACTGATGAGTGGCTAAGATATTTCCGTTATCGTGCTATTGAATATTTTACTGATTTTGCCAACGAAAATAAATATAAAGGTAGAGGAAACCGTAGTGTTAGTGATGTAGCAAAACAGCTCGCAACCATTATGCAGATTCTTCTTGTAAAGCGTCTTGAAAGTTCATTTACGGCTTTCACCCAGTCATTGCTGAATTTGCGTCGTTATACCGAGAATATGATTAAAATGTGGGAAAACGACACAATTTTCGTTTGTCCGCAAATTGATGTGAACAAAGAACTTGACTATGAAGCCAAGACATTGAAACGTGGTAAACGTGTTTCGTTTAATGATTGTGTAGAAGACATTAGATCCAAGATAACGAAGTTAACGGAACAAGGACGTAACGAGAAGGGACAGAATGCAGAATATAAGCGCAAAAATTTCAAGGAAGAATACTATATTCAACTGAAAGAAGACTTCCGACTCATTTCTAATCTCTATGATCGATGGGCGAAAAACCCGCAAGACCCGAAATTTGATGCTTTCAAAGAGAATATCAAACCAGAATTGTTTAATCCACAAAAGAATACCTCTGGAAAATTAGTTATCTTCTCGGAAGCTATAGACACGGTACAATCGCTTGCGAGAGCGGTAAAGGCAAAGGGCTATAAGGCACTTGTCATTACTGCTGCCAATCGTGATGAGATGGAACATACGATTGAGGAAAATTTTGATGCCAATTACGAAGGTGTCTGGAAGGATGACTACAATGTTATCATTACAACAGAGGTCTTGGCAGAAGGTGTGAACCTCCACCGTGCCAATGTTATTCTGAACTATGATACTCCTTGGAACTCCACTCGCCTGATGCAGCGCATAGGTCGTGTAAATCGTATCGGCAGTAAAGAGCCTTTTGTCTATGTCTATAACTTCATGCCAAGTGCAGAAGGCGATGCGCAGATTCAGTTGGTTCGCAAGGCACATACCAAGTTGCAATCCTTCCACGTCCTATTCGGTGAAGACAGTAAGATTTTCTCGGAAGAGGAAAGTGTGGTACATTACGATATTGCCAAAGCCGTTGACGGTGAGGAATCACCTTTGCAGAAGTATGTATATGAACTAAAACAATACAAGGATACTCACCCTGAACGTTATCTGCAAATAGAACAAGCTAATGAAGACTGGCAGATAGCACAGGCTGCAAGTGGAACGGCATATTTCATAGTAAAAGCACCACACTCTGCAAGGCTTGCAATTAGAATACGTACAGAAGCCGAGGGTTTGTATAACTCCAAAATAATTTCTTTGCTTGAATTGCTTGAAGATATGCGTGTGGAAGAAAAGGCCAAACGTGTTTCATTACCAGATAACTGGCAACAGCTTTCGGCAGAAGCCATAAAGACTTATAACCAATACTTTGTCCGCATCAACAAGTCAAGGGCTGGTGACAAGGCTACGGTTGCAAAAGAAATACTAGTGAAAATTAACAACATACTTGGTTTATCACCACAATCCAAGATTTTGCTGAAAAATGCTCGTAAATTTATTGACCGAGGAAGTTTTGATATTATCAAAAAAGTATTGGCTATTGGTCAAGAATTAGAAGAGCGGGATTCACGTCTTTTTGCCATAGAGCAACAAGATATTGACGAGATTCTGGAGCGAGAAATCGGCAAACTCGTAGCCCATGTGGAAAGTAAACAAGGCGAAGCATCTATTGTATTAGGAACCATCAAGTAAACAAACAACCCCATGAATAAAGAGTCATTAAAAGAATATTTAAACAGCCGATATCAAGGCTGGAGTTCGTTCCTCAACAATGTTATTTTTCCCATTTTCGGTGAAGAAGACTTTGAGGATGGTTTTGAAACAGAGCTTTTGGAGAGTCTGCCCGAACGAAGACAACTGGCAGAAGCAACGGGAATACGCAGCATCAAGCAAGTTGGAATGATGTATGTTGGCGTTGAACCTTTGCAAATTTTCGACGTGACAGTCAACGACCGGGTTATGATGGAGCGTAACCGTGTGAACATTCAACGGCTCATCCGTGCTGTCATGGATCAGTTCTCTTGTGCCTTCATGCTGTTCCATTACGAGGATGATACTCGTTGGGATTGGCGTTTCACTTATTGTCGAAAGAGCGGTAACAAAGAAGAAACTACCGACAGCAAACGTTATACGTTCCTGCTGGGGCCAGGTCAGTCATGCCGCACGGCAACTGACAACTTCATGGCTCTATATGACAAAAGGAATTCTCTTGAAATTAAAGACATCGAAAATGCATTCAACGTTGAAGCTCTTTCTAAAGAGTTCTTCGGGAAGTACAAGGCTCAATATGAAGATTTTGTCAATTACATGGTTGCCCCTGCCAACGGAATGCGTCAGCACTTCATTGATACAGACTTTGACCATACGGGTATGACAGCCGACAAAATTCGTGACCGTGAGGAAAAACCCATTCGTGATTATGTAAAGAAACTTCTTGGACGCATCGTGTTCCTGCACTTCCTCCAGAAAAAAGGCTGGCTTGGCGTTCCTGCAGGCAAGGAATGGGGCGAAGGCGATCGTGATTTCATGCTGAATATTTTCAAGAATGCGAATGAAAGTCAGAAGGAAAACTTCCTTGATGACATATTAGAAGACTTGTTTGCAGAAGGCTTAGACCGTAACCGTTCAGATCAGGGCGACCTTTACGACACAAAAGTAGAAGGTTTCCGTAACTGTCGTATTCCATATTTGAACGGCGGTCTGTTTGAACGTGACATCCTTGACAAGAAGCCCAGTCATTTTCCTGCCAGCTATTTTAATAGCTTGCTGACAATGCTCTCGCAGTACAACTTCACCATCGATGAAAATGACCCTAATGATGCAGAAGTGGGTGTTGACCCCGAAATGCTCGGACGCATCTTTGAAAACCTGCTGGAGGATAACAAGGATAAGGGCGCATTCTATACGCCGAAGGAGATTGTGCAGTACATGTGCCGTGAAAGTTTGATAGCATATCTGCAAACAGACATGAGGGAAGAGGATAAGGAATGTATACGTCAGTTTGTGACAACTCACGATGCATCCCTGCTGGGCGAACTGAAGGAATACATTGATCAGAAACTATGCAATGTGAAGATATGTGACCCTGCGATTGGATCTGGTGCTTTTCCAATGGGATTACTGCGTGAACTATTCTTCTGCCGTTCTGCCATTGAGCCAAACATCATAGAGAATGCCGCAAACATCAAACGTCACATCATTCAAAACAACATTTATGGAGTTGACATTGAACGTGGAGCTGTGGATATAGCCCGTCTGCGTTTCTGGCTCTCACTGATTGTTGACGAGAAGTCACCAGAGGCTCTGCCTAACCTTGATTTCAAGATTATGCAGGGAAATTCCCTTCTGGAGCAATATAAGGGCGCTGACCTTTCAACGATGACAGAAAAGAAGGTTGGTAGTGAACATAGCATTACGCTCTTTGACACTATGTTAGATGTGTATCGCAAGAACCTACGCGACAAACTCGCAGAATACTATGTTTGCCCTGAACATGACAAAAAGGCGCAGTTGAGAAAGGACATCGCAGATATTGTAAAGCAGGAGCTCATTGAACAAGGTATTCATATCGATTTTGAAGATATGGACTTGTCTGCTAACAGTCAGTTCTTCCTTTGGCATACATGGTTTCATGATGTTTTCTCACGACCTTCAAATGGGGGCGGCTTCGACATCACCATTGGTAACCCACCATACATTAGTGCGCCGACACAGATAGCATTACCAGAATTGAACGAACAGCGGCAGCGTATAGTGGCAAGCAAGAAGTACAAATCGCTTAATGAGAAGTGGGATTTGTATGTTCCTTTCATGGAACTTGGTATGCAACTCCTATGCCCCAATGGAGTATTCTCTATGATTGTTCCATATCCCTTGACAAATCAAAAGTACGGTAAGAAACTTCGTAAGATGATTGCAGAAGAATATCATTTGTTGGAGATAGCCGACCTAAACGGTACAAAGATTTTTGAGAATGCCACAGTGAGTAACTGCATTCCATTTATTCAGAACAGTCAACCAGAGGGTAAACTTCGTATCACAAAAATCTTAGAGGACAAGACCATCCGTGAAGTGTTAAGCAAATCTCCAAAGGCATTAAAGCAGGACGAGAAAAATTATGTTTGGAACTTGACAGAGGAGGAAAGAACTGGAAACCGCTTTGTTAATATGAATATATTGGGCGACTTCTGCTATATTAGTAAAGGTATGGTGGTTAACGCCCATGAGAACATTGAAAAAGGTGCTTTCAAGAAAGAAGATTTGATTAGTTTACATTTTGATGATGTACATAGCAGAAAGTATTTGGAAGCAAAAGACATAGATAAATACCAAGTTCGACGTGTGCGTTATCTCGAATGGAACACAGAACGTTGCCCAAACAAATTAAGTCGTCCGACTTTTCGTGAGTTGTATGACTGTCCAAAACTTATTATGAATTGTTTGGGAACTATCAACGTAACAATTGACATAGAGGAACACTTTCTACATAATCACTCTATCTACTGCGCAGTTCTTTGGAAGGACTTGAAAGATGTTAGCAATAAGAGCATATCTTCAAGCATCAAGAAATTCTGCAAACATAACCGTGCAAAAATGGAAATCCTGTCTGGAGAGGTTAACCTGTATTATTTGCTAGGCATTCTCAATTCCTCGATGGCTAACCAGCTGTTAGCAGACCAACGAGGCGGTGACTATCACATATATCCAGAACACATTCGCAATCTTCCAATCCCTGTTCCGCAAAGAGAAGTACAAAACGCTATCGGCGTAATTGCAAAAGAGATTCTACATCGTCGAGAAGAGAATCTTGATTACTCCGAATTGGAAGAACAACTTAATGGACTTGTAACAGCATTGTATCAATGACATATTGTTGACCCTCAAAAGAGGGCTTCGATATTGTCATCGGCAATCCACCATATGTCGAAGCGAAAAAACTAAAGTACATCGCAAGTATTCTTAAAGAAAAATTTGCAATATATTCAGGTACGGCAGATTTGAGCATATATTTTAATGAGTTGGGGGTGAATCTCCTTGCCGAGAAGGGAATAATATCATATATCACCACCAATAAATTCTTCAACACAGGCTATGGTGAGAAAGTTAGAAGACAACTTTCTTCACAACACATCAACATCATACTCAACTTCGAGCAAGTAGAGGTTTTTGAAAATGTTTTGGTGTCAAGTGTCATTTTTAATATTTCTAAGAGAAACAAGATACCCAAAAGCATCTTTACTTACGAGCAATTTTACAAACTTAAGTTTCAAGAGTTTAAGCGGCAATTTGTTGAACGGCAAAATATGTTTGGTGTCTATCCACAAGACTATCTCAATGAAAAAGAATGGTCTTTTTCTGATATGAGTCAGTTGATGTTGAAGGAGAAAATTGAAAAAAGTCATTTGATTTTGAAGGAAGTTAAGGGCGTGAAGATATATAGGGGAGTAACAACTGGCTATAATCCTGCATTTATCATATCGAATGAGCAACGTGATAAACTAATAGCAGAGGACATTAAGAACAAGCGAGTTATTAAGAATATGCTGCAGGGGCGTAATATCAGGAAGTGGTATTACAATGAAAGTGAAGATAATCTAATCTTTACTCGGAGAGGAACTGATATAGAGGACTTCCCATCTATAAAAACTCATTTGTTTGCCTTTTATAATAATCTTAAACCAAAAACGCCAGATGATAGTTCGGAAGGACGTAAACCTGGCACCTATAAATGGTTTGAAATTCTGGATAATACAGCATACTATCTTGAATTTGAAAAATCCGAAAAGATTATATGGGGGTTAACTGCTGATAAATGGGCATATGCACTAGATACAGAACAACATTATTTGCCGAGCAATGCTTATATTCTGACTTCTGAAACCATTTCCATAAGGTTTATTCTTGGATTGTTGAATAGTAAATTGTTACATTATTACTTTCGTTTTATTGGTGTGATGACAGCAGGTGGAGCATACACACTTAAAGCAGCAACAATAGAAGTACTCCCGATTGCAATAGGAACAAAAGAGCAGCAGAAAGAAATCGCATTAAAGGTAGAAAGCATCCTTAATGCTAAGGCAAAAAACAAACAAGTCGATGTTTCTTCTACAGAAAGCGAAATTGACCGTCTTGTATATAACCTTTACGGACTATCCGAGGACGAGATAAAAATAGTGGAAGGCTAAATGCCTTCCATTATTATTCTCCTGCCAACCTAAATTCCAATTCGTAATTCTTTATGAAGCCGGTTTCCTCCTGCGTCAATCCGTATAGCGGACAGATATAATCATCTATCTCATCAATGATTGCTTTGGAGCGTACAATCTTGTATTCCTTGAATGAATCAACATTATAGGTGGACTCTCCAGATGTTGTTCTGATATTAGCTTTAGCCTCTATATCAGAAAGATAACGAGAATATAACCCGTCAAGATACTCAATATCCTTAGTTGAAAGCTGCGGAATTGTGAAATTCTCTATTTCGTATGTCTTCCAATTCAAATTATCAGAAAAAATCTGATAGAACCAAAATGACAAATTGCTACTGAGTATGCATCCAACAGCATCTGCGATTTTGGAATTAGCAAAATAGATAGTTCGCTCAGCTGATGAACCGATACTATAATTTGTTACGACTTTGAAGTATCGCCCTCCTGCAAACCTGTATATGATTGGACTCCCTGAAGTCTTGATAAGAGACCCCAACCTTGTATAGTTGAAGAGTTTGTTTAAGATGGTTTTCTCTATTTCAGAACCTATCTTTGGAATACGACCATAAAGTGTTTGCCCTTTCACATCAACAAATTGTAAGTTATCAATAAGCTTTTGTAAATCAAACTCATTTCCTCTTCTGTGCATCTTTGTTGAGTAAAGATGCCGACAAGGTGTTTCTGTCTTTTTGAAAAGTAATATTGAAGTGTTTACGAAAGCGTTCTCAAAAACAGGCTTGGGGCGTACTGCATACGATGATATGTGTATGGTATCACAGTTTCCCATCAAAATACGGTGTACGCCTGTGAGGGAATCACTTGATGTCAAGGATATTGGTACTATATAAGCAAAACTTCCATTCTTCCTAAGCAGATTGTATCCCAATTCTATGAATAGTGTATATGTATCAAGAGAACCCTTCTGTAATCCTTGGATGCTATTTGCCGTCACATACGTATTCTTATAATACCTCTTTGTTTGGTTGTCGTATTTAGCACCGTATGGTGGATTGCCGATGACAATATCGAAGCCCTCTTTTGAGGGTCGCTTCTGTAGTACATAGAAATCAATGATAGATACCATACTCTTCCCACCCTTCTTGTTGACAGTTTATAGGCAAATGAAGCCCCGTATAAACGAGATAACGATATAATGTTGTTTTTGAAACTTTCAACCTTTTAGATATAACAGTTTTTTCTGTTCCTTTAGCCAATTCTTTTACTATATAATCATGTTTGTTGGCACATTTGGGATTAAGTCTACAACGAAAGCCACGACAATGTCCGAGCATTGCCCCTTCTGCTTTTTTTCTCGCTAATGCCTCTTTTGTACGTTGACTGATAAGATTACGTTCAATCTCAGCTGACAATCCGAAAGCAAAGGCAAGGACTTTACTTTGTATATCTTCCCCAAGTCGATAGTTATCTTTAATTGTCCATACCTTACATTCCTTTGTCATACAGATATTCAAGATTTCCATAATCATAAAAAGATTACGTCCAAGACGTGAAAGTTCACTACAGATGATAATATCATCTTTGCATACTTTACGTAGTAAACGTCCAAGCTGTCGTTTTGTGTAATTTTTCGTTCCACTGATAGTTTCTTCTATCCAATCGTCAATTGTTAACTCATTAATTTTACAGAAGTTGCTTATCTCAAAACGTTGGTTTTCTACAGTTTGTTTATCACTGCTTACTCTAATGTATCCGTAAATCATAACGCTAAAATTTATATTAACATACACCAATATAAAAAAATCCCTTCACAATTAATTGAGATGTAAAAGGATAAATTGGAGTAAACAGTATATACGTAAAAACATATACTAATTTCCCCTTTTTATTGCTATCTGCTTTTCTATCAAGTTCTGATGCTGTTCCTTCACCGCCCGATACATCGAATAATACGCAAAGGCTTCTTCTCTATGCTTTGTGCTACTAATCGATGCTGCAACAGCCCACGTAACAATAGCAACAATAAAGACCACCACATACCGGAGTTTTATATGATGCCCACGTATAAACATCCCATTGATATTTGGTGGAATAATGGTTACAGGGCTTTTCAATTCATTGATTCTCGCAAGTATCTCATTCTGCCGCTTTAATATACAATCGGTATTAGCCTCGATATTCATGCGATTGAGATTATAATCACAAACGTGCCGATAAAGATATTCAAGAAATTTAGACTTCTGTTTGAATAATTCAATGAGTTTCGGGAACCACAATGAAAATGGTAAAGTATCCGGTCGCTGTTTCCTGACATGTTGCTTTACCACAGACAAGGCTTCGTTCCAGCAAGCACAGAAACTTTGGGCGACTCCATTATAAATGGTCTTTTCATCAAAGTCCACTTTTACTAATTGCTCTGGTTTAGGAACTGTAGTATTCTGTTTTTCAATACACTCTTTTAACTCATTGATACTTTGGCGCAAATTTACAAGATTTGCAGCTACTACATCTTCTTTCATTATCTTCTACGTTTTGAGGATTTATAAAAAGGTTCATTTCTTTGGTTATCCTTGTCTTTGTCGTCTCGCCATCCTTGTTCATTATTTGTTCCTCCACCTCCACCGGAAGTTATGGCTTGATGAGGTTGAACAATCAGTTCCGATGCCACATTGCCCAATATAGTGCAAAGACTGTTAAAACTCAAATCACGGTCAAGTTTAGAACCAGCTATACTGTACTCATTTTGACAGAATGATATACCACGAATTTTATCAGAGTTATCTGCACGATTAAAACGTATATCTATGTCTTGCCCTTTGAGGATGCCAAGAAAATCATTCCATGAGCGAGACACAGCCAGTGTATCAAGAGTTACAGAACGTAGATTATACTTCCGTAATTGATAAGGGCGCAAACGACTCTTGTTTCTGGCTTTACTATTTTTAGGGGCAAAGTACAATCCATATTCTTTAGTCAAAGCCCGACATACTTTAATATTACGTATTCTTTCATTGCTGTCGGAAATGAGATTGCCTTCATTGTCTATCCGATTGAACACCAAATGACAATGAGGATGTTTCGTATCGTGATGTCGGGCTATGATATATTGAGTATTGCGAATCCCCATTTGTTCCATCCATTTCTTGGCTATCTCCACCAACAGCGCATCCCCTTCTTCGTTATCGGGGAAACGGCTAATGTCTTGCGAAGAAAAAGCTAGTGATACGTGTTTCACCGGACTTTTTACTTTCGGGCGCATGGACGCTTGTATCTGGAAAGAATCGGCTATGGTTTTATTGCTGATGGCACAGACACCTTCGTGTGCTAAAAGTGTGGCACACTTCTTCTTGTTCTTTTGGTCATTGGCGTAATTCACTATTCCTCCAAAATCTGATCTTGTTTTAATCTTTGCTATCATGGCTATTGTTCTTTACTTGGTTGATGATTCTACTGACTTCTGATATGATTGAAAAGCATTGTTGTTTGAATGCTTCCAAACCATAAGTGTGCATCTGATGGGCTATCTGATTGACATTATTGGCGATACCGGAAAGGTCACGGATTGCCGATGCCATTTCCGGACTGATGCGCTGACAGACCTGACAATCCATTGCCGCCTGATGGCAAAATTCATTGACAGACAATCCTGCCTGTTCCGCTTTGGATTGGATATAGATATAGTCGTTCTCGGTAAACATTACCCGAAAACATTTCGTGCGTTTCTGATAACTCGCCAACTTCGGGCGACCGCCTAGTGTCTTCTCCTTCATATTTATCTTAACTTTCGATGTTCATAAATTGATTTTTTGAGAGTGACAGTTTATCCGCTTGCCGCATAGGTTTTAGTGACACTAAAACACAAACTTGCCACTCAAAAAATATTCCTATATTTCCCCTGCTCTATTCGGCATAGCTTACCATCTTTGATAAAGGCTTCTATCCACTTGTTTGCAGTACTTCCATTTTCATTCAAAACTGAAACCGCCGTATCATAATCCTTCTTCGTGAATGTTTCAGGCAGCATATTATAAAGGGTATTCCTTCGTGCATAAACGCCAGTCTCTTGCGAAGCGGTATAGAATCGTTTGGACTGATTTCCTGACAAATTCTGATAAATGAATACGGCATGATAAAGTAAGGTTTCGCAAATATTCATGGCTGTAGAATAGTCATACTCATGGCAGACCAGTTGCTCTGTCTTGTCATGTGAGGAAGAATTGCGATGTACATTCTCCAAATGCCGGACAGCTGTCAGCACCATCATTATACGATAAGCAATCAGTCCCATCCGTCTGACCACTCCTTGCATCTTGTTATCCACTTCGTCACAACACTCTTCATTCACACGACTGAGGTATTCTATAAAGTGTTCCTGTAAATCGGAGGGAAGGGAGAATGAATAATTTCCCTGTCGTACAAATTCCTCATGCAGATGGCAGAATTTATCTCCCAATAATTTGAACTTGGCATTTTTGGATTGGGAAATGTCGCTTGTGGCAAACACATTTCTTATACCTCGCTTGAAGCGAATGATATAGAAACAAAAGCGACTCATCAATCCGTTTTCCGCATCAGGTATCAATCTTCTTACTTGTTCGGGAGTTCCAGCCAAAGCTACTGACACTCTTGGATTAGCTACTTCACAATACTCCCTATCCTTGCGACGGCTCAAACTTACCAACTCATGATGAAATGCCTTTCGCAACACATCGGAATAATTACCATAGTCCGACTTCAATGTTTGGCTTAACGTGTCGCCCTCCGATTCAAACAACAGTCCGATTCCGTCATTATCTCCCAGTATCTTCAAGAAAGAGCTTGCGCTGCTATTGGCAGGAATGACAAGCATACGCATGGGCGGCTCAGCTGGCATAGTCATTCCACTATCTTTCTTACCTTTGATATAAGCATTCATCGCTTCTTTATATTCCTGTTCCAATCGTTTTGAGAGTTCATGCAAATTGCGGTTAATGGGTACTACCAGTTCTCTGCATAGGGTTAACGCCCCCTTTCCCATACCTGCATCTGCCACAACAAACAGATAAAGATTCGGAAAAACAATGCGCTCATCGTACACACCACAAACATTATGAAAGCATACCGACAAACACACAATAGTTCCTATCAATATCGTATCACGGTCATCCACCGAAATGGAATTGTTGACAATCTCATGTAGAAAAGGAGGAAGATGCTCAAACACACATTCAGGAAATGCAGGAAGTTCTTCCTCTGACTTTATCCATTTGCCCGTTTTACCATTTTGGATATTTGGCAAAATGGATAAATGTTCTTTGTTGGATGGAGCCAATGAGATTCCGGCTTGATTTGCCAAATGGAAGAAAGAACGGATAGTAATGCCTTGCCCTTTGGAGTGCAGACAATGCGTATATTGTTTATCCGTCTCTTCCTTTTGATAGGTAGAGTAAAACCTGCTGATGCGGTGATAATACTCCCGTCCGTTCTCTCCCAATCCATCAACAAGTGCAAAGCCCAATTCCACCCAATCTTTATAGTTGGGTGCTATATCAATGCCACGTTGTTCTATCTCCCGAATAACACTTTCTACATCATCTTTTACCTTATTATATATAGGGACAATATCAGGCGTATGTGTTTGCAGTATTTCAGAAGGGACATTCTCCCAATCTTGGGCGGAAAATATTTTCTTCGACATCATCTTTGTATTTAGGGTTAATATATGCTTGTGGGTCGTATGGCAGGAAGCAGGAACGGGCCACATCGCTGCCGGACATATCTACTGATGGCAAACCTGTTGCTTTGATACAGTTGGCGACAGCCTTGAAGTATCGGGAATGTTCCCAGCCTTTCAAGTCTACAGGTATTATCCACTTCAATCCATTACCGGATGGACTGACAAATAATAGTTCCGTATCAAAATATTCATGATTGAGTAATTGCTGTTTTAGCTCCACGATATTCTCCACATGGTCAAAATCCAGACACATCAATCCAGAGCGCATAATCAGTTCCTTCTCATTCCGTTTACGGAATAATCCCGAAAAAGTACAATAGTCGAAATGGGTGGCTTTATATCTTTTGGCTTCGGGAGAAGATAGCATCGAACGCAGAGACTCGGTTTGTGGTTGCGCATAATGCCCGATGACATAGCGATACACATCCACAATGCCTACCGCCCTTATCGGTTCGATGTTTTGAATGGGCTTGCGAAAGAATGAAAAACAATAGTCTGTCGTTTCCATCATCTGATAATCTTTTTAGATTCGACAAATCGTCTGGCTTCTTCCATTAAGTCAGCTTGTGTCTTATGTGATTTGTTCTTCAACCAATCGTCAATCTCAGATTGCAGAAAAGCCAACGCTTTATTTATTTTATGTACGGGAATCTGTTTGGTAGATACCCATCCATAAATTGTCTGTTTGGCTGGATGTGATGGCAGATAAGCACAAAGTTCATCTATATCCATCCATTTGGGTGAATTACTTGCCTGCTCATGTTGCAAGGCATTTACTTTGGATTGCAGTACTTCTACGGACTCAATCAGGTAGGACAACGCATTCGGCATTTCCTCCAATGAATTTACTTTATAGGCCATTTCCTTCGTATTAAAGTTGATGCCGCAAAAGTATAGGGATGTTTATGAGTGCTAAATAGGTGCTTGAAAGCCACCAACAAGCCACTTATTTGCCACCGACGGATTTAATTTTCGTTAACCTAAGGATTGGTTGAAAGAGATAATAAAATGGAGAAAAAACATTAGGGAATTATACGCATTAGTACCTAACAAAACTTTGGCGGGAAAACTTCCATAACAAAGAATTTTTCTTGCCAAAGTTATATATACCAAACGCATTATTGTTTGGTGTATGAATTTTGCTAAATTTACTTCGCTTTTCAGTCTATCGCAAACCTTTCCGACAGAAGAAAGTTGCTTGACCTATCTTGAGCAACACTTTTGGAAGAATGGTGTCGTTTCTCCTTTTGACCCAACTTCTAAGGTATATAACTATGGTAATCATAAATACCGCTGCAAGAATACGGGCAAGAATTTCACTGTAAGAACAAACACGTTGTTTCATGGTTCAAAAGTGTCTTTGCAAAAGTGGTTTATGGCTATATGGTTAATAGCAAACTACAAGAAAGGCATATCATCTTGTCAGTTAGCAAAGGAAATAGGAGTAAGACAGGCTACAGCGTGGCATATGCTTCACCGTATTCGTGAATGCTTCTTTTGCGAGAATGATTATAAACTTGACGGTGAAGTAGAACTGGATGAAACTTTCGTAGGCGGTAAGAATAAAAACCGCCATAAGAACAAGAAAGTAAGGCATTCTCAGGGCAGAAGTTTTAAGGATAAGACACCCGTACTGGGTATGTTACAAAGGGGTGGCAAGGTTGTTTGCCGTGTGGTTAAAAGCACTTCCAAGAAACATCTAACCGCTCCGATACTTAGAACGGTTAAACGCACCGCAAAGTTATTTACCGATGAATGGTGTGGTTATGATACAGTCGGCAAAATATACGAAAGAAAGATTGTTGACCACGGCAAAGGACAATATGTATGCGGTGACGCTTACACTAATACAATAGAAGGATTTTGGAGCGGACTTAAACGTGGTATTATAGGTATTTACCACAAAGTCAGCCGAAAACACCTTTGTAGGTATGTTAATGAGTTCGTTTTTCGTTATAATACCAAGAAAATTAGCAGCGTTGAGCGATTTAATTTGTTACTTTGCAATATCAATTATCGTACCACTTACCAAGATTTGATAAAATGAGCAAGAAGAAACATGATTTATCGGTTGAAGAAATGAAAAAAGTATTAGAAATCAAGATAACTCCAAGAGAACAGAAGGAGTTACAAAAGATGTCTTGGGAAGATATGATAAGTAAGGCTATGCAATTTAATCCCAATGTTAAGCCTAAAAAGAAGGGCAAGAAATAAATCCTGCCCTTCCCCCATATTTGTATAGCTAAATTCTATGGCTCCATCGAATTTATAAGAGTTTTAGCATCAACATATTCAGGTGGAGTTTGGGTAAGCCACCCTGATTGTTGCTTTTGATAATATACATCCGTGGCATCCATTATACGGTACATTGCTTTGTCAATAGAAGTGGGGTATGTTCTTCCATACAGTTCCATAACAGCCACCTTACAGCTATTTCTACCCATATACCACATCTTACAAAACTGTACTAAATCCTCTGCGCTGACATAATCCACGGTTGGATATTTCTCCTTTTTAGTCCAAGCTAAAGCACCAGCTTTGAAATTTTCAGCAAAAGCATTGACTATTCTATCGTCAAATTTAACTCCACGCATCATAAACGACAAAATGCCGCTCCACTCCTTAATAACGCCTTTCTTAATTTGAACATCAGAAAGGGCATTGATTTCTGTTTCGGTCATAGCAGTAAGCGGTTTCTGTGCATACAGCTCATTTGTACATGTCATTCCTAAAAACATTAGGAATACGAAAGAAAGGAAAATTTTTCTCATAATGGCGAATTTTACAAGAGTTCTCCACAGGCAACCAATCGAAGAGTTTAACAATGTTATTGGTTATAGAAAGTGGGCTGCCATCCTTGCACTCTTGTAGGCATCGCCAAACGCCTGAATATACGCACGGATAGGCAGCCCACGTATATGAGCTGTCTCCGTGCCTCGCATATCCTTTGGTGAGATTTGGCGATTTCACAAGAAGTGAGGCACTTTCTCTGTAATTTTCAAATGTTTGTCTCGAAAGACAATGCAAAGTTACAAAAATTATCCGTATCTTTGCACAGATAAACAATATAAGTTATGGAAGAAATAGATATTACAAAAGAAATATGTAGTGAGGGTGGACAACATAGTCTATTATATGATAAGACGCATCACCTTATTGAATGCAAGAAATGCCATAAGACTTGGTTAAGTAAAGAATACTACCCTGAAAGTCATAAGCCCAATTCTGACTCTTCACGCAAGTCTTCAACGGAAGGGTGAAATATCCTTTGCACAAACCTTTCTATGCCGTCATCTGGTTTTGAACAATTATTGCTGTTGTATAAACTACATCTAAATTCTTCTTCTGTAACTTTACGTTCTTTGAATATAGCTCTAATTTCAGAGAAAATAGTTCTTCTATAATTTTTAAGTGTATGTTCCATAATCATTTATCTCAATGATGATAATCTCAATATCTCGTCTTTTCGGTTATCTTCTTCCGTAGGGCGGTATATTTTCTGAAGAATTATGGGAATACATGCTTGACAATCCGAAGGAGCGAATTTCTCAAGATACTCTTTTAATTCATCTTCTTTGATTGAAAATTTCTCCGCATTTTCCCTTACTTTGTATATTGGGGTAATTGCTTCTTCATTGACCGTGATTATTTCCGAAACACGGAACATTTCTTGAATACATTTTGCTAATTTGGAGTTCATATTTACAAAGTTTATAGTCTATGAATAATTAAACTTTGTAAATGAATAACTACGCATTTATACTACTTTGTTAGCAAAAACATGGTTAGGTACTAATGCGTATAATTCCCTTTGTGAATAGCTGCCAATGCGTATTTCCACTTCATCAACCTCTTGTGTTAGCTCCAATCTGTCGCTCTCAAAACGGAAATGTCCTTGGTTGTTCAGATTGTATCCTGTGTTATTATAAATCAACTTTGGTATTTCCAAGTTTGTAACACCTTTGATACGGAACATTAGAATCGGATTATTTCCGTTCACTGCATCATCAATAAGGCTTATTGAGTATTCAGAAGGTTGCCGCTGCGAAGATAGAATTATGATAGGAACCAACACTTCTTCTGGAGTACATCCACCATGGCATCCCTGTCCATCGGGTATTTCCCCTGCAAGTGAATTATGGCGAAGCGAGCAAATAGTTTGCCTATCATCTAATATGATGTATTTGTCATCTTGGGTATTAGTTCCTATTTTACGTATGGCACATCTCCCATAATGGTCTGATTTTATGCCTCCTAAGTTATATCCAGTCCGTAATTGTGAGATATAAGACAGACCGTGGTCCGAAATGATAGCAATCTTTTTGCCAGCATGTTCTGAAATAATCTCTCTCACAGCACTTTCCACAATTCTAATTTCTTCAATAATATATTGAGGGTAAAAAGTGCATTTATGGGCAAAGCCATCTAAATCGCCTTTTTTCGATAATTCACCGTTAGTTAGCTTTAACAAGTCAGTCTTGTTGTTTTCTGTCTTTGAAGGCAATAAAGAACGGGCTATCATTATCTCATTAAGAAAGATGCCCTCGCTTTTGTATTGCTCCACAAGTCGCATAATAAACGGAATCCAATCAATGCCTAAACCGTCAATCCAATAAAAAACTTCAACATCCTTTCTTCCATTCAACAATGTGCGAACAGTGCTGAATTGATTGTACCACGAGTTGAAAGTTACGGAGTTAGCATTTCTCTCATCTATTGATGTACTTATTAAATCTGTATATCTATTAGACAATTTCGCCTGTTTGTAAGCATCCATGTAATCTAATACCCATTTCTGATGAATATCGGAAGTGCCGCAACTCTTCTCCATATAGTTATAAAGCTGTGGATATAGTTTAGCCAGTTTATTTATCGGAACACGACCATTGGCAACCCACCGTATCATCAATTCTTTTTCTCCGTCAGACAATCCTGTAACATATCGCATGGCGGTCTCATACCCATCTTCCAGTGCTATATTCTCCAACTTTCGGCACAATTTCTCATTCGTATCGTCTGTTAGTCGTATCTTGTTTTTATGGGCATAATTTAGGATTTCCGTGCGCTCATTCAGGCACTCTTCCGGATTGTCCATGTCAAAAACAGATAGGGCGGCTACCGACACAAACTCTTGGTTGTTGTACAATCTACATTTACGGAGCAACTGGCAAATATACCCTTTGTTACAGAATCGTTTGGAATAGTAGGTAGCCAGCAACCAGCGTTTGAAATGTTCCGTATTTTCGAACCAAGTCTTAACAAATACAGTGTAGTCTGCCAAATCGAATATATCGAAATATTTATTGAAGAATTTTTCAAAAGAAAAATTCTTGTATTCTATTTCTCCTGCTAATTTCTCCCAATTACCGGCATCTTCCCTTTGATATTTTATCTCGCCAAAATCGAGGTGCAATCCTTTTGTTAGAAATTCATATGCATTACTACAAGTGGTATAACTCAAAGCATTGTCCGGCTGGGCATTGTCCGCCAATGCGTAAATTGATTTGGACGTACTGATAATGTCTGGTCTTGCATTCTCATCACGCCACACTTTGAGCCAATCTGTAACAGAGCGTACTATGGTAAATTCTCTCTCCAATCCGGCTACTTGGTAAGTGCTTTGAGCAAGCGTCAGGTGGTATCCGTTTTCTTGCTTGGAACCTACCAAATGCCAAATGACAGACTGGGAATCTGAAAAGAATTTCGACATTTTGCCATATTGACCAATCATCGGGATATAAACGCGCTGTCGATTATTAAAGCCGGAAGTTGCAGACTGTATTCCCTTGATGTCGCTAACCAAAGTTTCAAATTCCTTCGCTGTATGATTGTCGTAGAATCGTGCCAATTCCGAGAATGGCACAATAATGCAATCGGAGTCGCTATTATCTTCTATATATTGTCTGATACAATTAGCCAAGCAACTATGCGTCAAGATTTGGTCAGGGTGTTCTTTATCCATCCAATCCACTATTTTCTGCATTTTTGTTACTCCTAATCCTATTAATTCGCTGACAAAATCTTTGGAGTCTGCAAAGTTATCAAATAACACAAAACGTACCGGATAGCGATTTAGTATTGAGGAGTTGGCACCATCGGCTGCTTTGTCCTTTTTTACCTCCTCTATGAGACTGTCGATATGCTCGAAATCCTTATTCATACATCTAATTATCTAAAATTATGTCGAGTATGTCTTCATATCCCAAGTCACAAAGCTGTTCCAACAAGCGTTGAGCAGTAGCAAGCGAAGGAATATTGCCAATATGCTCCAATGCTTGCTGACGTTTTGTCGAAGAACAAGAATTCAAGCGTTCCGACACTTGCCCAAACTTTGTTTGTGGTTCTTCATGCGCATTATATGATTGCCCCGGTGTAAACGGCGTATATCTTGAGGGCAGTGCAGGGGGGAAGGATGTTGGCGCAGGCATTGGAGTAAGCGACAACTTCCAATCCTTTAATTTGTCATTCACCTCTCTTTCCGTCCAAAGCCCTACTTCTCCTTGCAAGTGTTGCTTGATATATGTCTTCGCATCCGGCAAATGTTCATAATCCAAATTCACGATTTCATTAGATTTGAGGAAATTATGATAACCTTCTTCGAAAACTCCACTGCGATTGAGCAGCATAGGGAACTCAAATTCATAACGTCCCAACAAATCAAGCGCATCATTCATCAATGACGGATTTTTGTTAATGTTTGGGTCAAGAGATATTGTCACAATATTATCAATGAGAGATGACATTTCTTCGTTTGTTCCATGTACATACTTCAATGTCCATAGTGGATAACCTTTTTCTGCTGTATATTCATGAGAAATAGCCCAACGAGCATCTTTCAAGCTGCTGATATCCGAATAGGTCTTCAATGACTTTAACTTGAATACCTTTATCAACAATTTACTCAGTTGTCCTGCTTCTTTCGTTTCGAACGTAAAAGTGATCTTGTTACTTGGCTTTCCGTCCTCCCATGACTTGAACGTTTCCATCACATCATCCACCAAATGCTGTGCTAATCGGGGCTTGCCATCTACCGAATAAATTTTATTTATCCAGGGTCGCATGGCAAATGACAGCATGGCGATACCCGCATACGAAGGGAACAAACCGTAAGGCGCACGTGTCAATTCGATGAATTTCTCCGCTAAATTAAACTCTTTTGCCTTGTCGGCGTTCTTTATTTTTCGGCTGACGAATTCACTTACCAAATAAAGCGGATGATTTTCTTTATCTACATTTTCTTTCCAGTGAAGATTATCATCCACTGCATCTTGGAATAAGAACTTTAGAGGTAAAGCCGGACCTGTTGCTTTGCCTATTATTTCATCATAGGTATTGAACATCAATATGTTCTTGGCCGTTTCTTTGGCTTGTTGATTTTTCCAGAATGTCTTTGGCGCACGAGTACGTAGCAAATCAAGTGTTTCCGCTCCACGACTAAACACTTTAGGGGCTATGCCTACATTGACTGCTGTTGCCAGCTTCATGGTGGAAAAGGTTTCGCTTTCTCCTTTCACATATACAGAAAAATTGCTACGACGAACTTCTTTCATCCAATCTGAAATCATGGCTTGTGCATTCTTGTCGTGTGCTGCACGTTGGTCTGCCAAGTTATGGCGACTTGCGCATTGGGCATTAGCCATGTACTCTATGAAACGCTCGTAATTGTCGTCACCGAAAGTAGCATCAAACACCATAAAGACAACATTGGTAAAACGTTCGTCGTTTGAGGCATGTGAAGCTATAGTTTTCAATTCATTCATCTCTTCATCGTTTCGCCCAAGCATTATAGCCATGAACAATTCATAGCTTTTCGCTTTTTCTATAGCGTTCTCTATCTGATGGAGCAAGGCTGCTTCATTCACATAGAGGGAAAAGAAATTGATACTGACAGGACGGCTGACATTAGAAGTAAGCGTATCGAATGCTTTGCGTACTTCCTGCCCATACGTAACCAGTTGTGAGGTATATTTGAATTGAGCTTTCATTTCCAATTTAATCTCCTCAATCTCTTTGGGAGGAAGTGCGGAGAATTGGATAGAGAACAATCCGCCCGGAGCACGTTGAATGATACTATTATCATTCAGCCAGTTCAATATTTCGTCTATATGAGGCTCTATTTGTGTACCTATAAAAAGACTTTTCACATTTTCTTCGCTGGGGGTTACGGTTTCGTTTCCGGCTACATTATTTAAAGCATTGAGCAATAAGATACCCTTGAATACTGCATAGGTGTTTACTCCTTGGTTTTTCACTTGTAGTCTATAAGAATTATAGCGTTCAGTCACAGCCCCGTAACGAATATGGTCTTCGTTGAACACTTCCATAACGTAATCCCAAAGATAATCAGCCGTAATGGTTTTATGCTTGGCGAATGCTACCTCACTCTCCAAGAAGTCACGTATAGCTTGGTTTGCACCAATAAATTCGAAAACACTTCGTGAGGAAGAACCCACCACTCGTGCATAATAGGTGGCAAGATTGGCTGTAGCAGGATGAATGGGATAGAGATTACGCAAGTCTTTTATCGTATCTTCTGCATTATTGCTTCCCATTGCATAACGAGCCAACATTCCGGCATGGCTATTGAAAAAAGAAGTAGTTAATGCTTCATACCCCTCAATATCAGCAATGCGGAACTTGCGTGACATGATTTTAAATGCCGACACCGTTTCCATATTATACTTCATATAATGGTAGCGACCTGTAGTTTTGGTACGTTCTTGCGCATCAAGTTTATTCAGTGCCGAAGGATGGGAGATAAAGAAGAAATAGCTGTTGTTACAAGTTTCCATAGCTTGCTCAGTTATCTTTTGTAGCTCAACCAACAATGACGGCCCCATGTCCGATTTCATTAAGTCGGTAAATTCGTCCCAAATAATCAATAATCCGCAGTAGTCAGTATTTTCTGCCAACTTGTCTTGTACCTCAAAGAACCAATCGCAAATATTGGCACTATTCAGACGTATATCCATGCGCCGTTCTGCTAATGCCCTCTTTACCTGCGTGAGTATGGAAGTGTCAGCTGTACGCAACTTGCTTGCCAAAGTCTTCACATCTGGAGCATAGGCTTCCAGTTTGGGACTTTGGCTGATGATGTCTTCCCAAAAGGCAGGTTCGCTTTCCACATGGTCTGCATAATCATCAAAGTCTGTTTTTACAAAGAAATCGGTCAATCCTGCTGCTTTTAATGCCCTTTTTATGGCACTTTGTAAACGGTGTGAAAAGTCTTCTTTGTGTGCGATGGATTCTGTACCATATAGATTAACAGGGAAAAGACGTTTACTGCTCCTTACGTCATAGACTGACTGGCGTAACAAATCGTATTGCCGGGATGCATATTCGGTGTCCAAGTATTCGCGAATGTCACCCACTTCATCACAAAGCAAATGCTTGATTACTGCGGCTGCATGACTCTTGCCCGTACCATACGTACCGTCAATCCAAATTGCATTAGTTGTTTCTGATTAACTTCATGGAAGTTCTATAAAATCGGCTTGGCCATTATGCAAACCATAACTATAAGTGCATTTGACTTTTACAATATTGTCCCTCATAAATCCAACTTAAACGACATGACCATCATCCTACTATCAACTTAAGGGCACTAAAAGCATCCAAATCTTCACGAAGTGATATATGGTCAAGTCCCATATTAAGTTCTGCGGTGAGAATTTGGTTCCTTTCATTACTTAAAAAATTGAGCTCTTTTATGAGCATTTCCTTAGAAACGCCGAACTCTCTCCATAAGCCATGTTTTGAATTCTGATTGTATAAATCGCTAATTCTAAATGATTTAACATCTAAGAAAGAAGCGAATTTATACAAAGAATACGCAATCGCTTCTCGTGATAACTCATCGTAAGGCATCTTCTTATACCTTGTGTTTTCGATTTTATACAACAAACCTAAGTTTCCAAGAGGACTTTCTCGAAAAGTCCTAAATAACGCATATATAATTTTGCCTACTGAATTTATCGCCATTTCGCCATAATCATTGTGAGCTAATTCGGCAATATCTTTTTCTGTGAAAACGAAATTCCAATCAACATTTCCTATATACCATTCCGCAATGGGAGAATTGTATGATAGGTTTATCCATAGCAATTCCCAAGCCAAGTCAGGTGCATTAATATATAAATCGGCAATGTATTTACCGAATTCTGTTATATTGTGTTTTTTCACATCATCCAATATTTCAGCTTGAACTAGCCACTTTTTAAATGGTGGAATCTGTTGAGTTTCATTAAGTCCATGAATCTTATCTTCAAAATAAGTTTCATATGTACACAGATATGTTTCTAACCAGCTTTCATTTAGCCCGAATCTATTATAATCAGTCAGTTTCATCTTATTTTTTGCTTTATCTATTCCTGTTACTTTCAATGAATTTGCTACAATACAACCATCCTCATGAAAAGTTAGACATTTGCCACAATGGACACATTTAGTATAGTCTATTTTTGCATCAGGGAGAATACTTAATGCACCCGTAGGACATTCAACTTCACAAGCTTCACAATTAATGCAATACACAGCTTTATTAATAGCTCGTTTTATTAAACCTTGTAGGACAGGCGATGCGTAAGTGTTCTCAAAAGAAATCTGTATAGAATCGTTTCTTTGCTCAATAGAATATTTGTACAGCGTCCCTTTGTATAATAACTCCCCCGAATTTGTATTACGGGTATATTTCCCAATAGCAGATAGAAATGTCAAGCAATCCTTCTTTGGATTTGTAATAGTAATTATTAAATGCGGTTTTGATGCCACAACCACCATGGATGATTTAGAACATAACCCTTTTCCACCAGCTCTCCTTTTCCAATTCCCGCTTTTTATATAAATATCTATGTCATTAACCCCTAAAGAGGAAACAAAAAGTTCTATTTTAGAAAGGAATGGACGTACTCGCTCATTGTAACGCATATTGGAAATCATATCGTTCCAATCCGAAGAGAAGGGGCATAGTACACATCCAACCCTTGTCATGCCATTTCTATAAGCTAAGTTTATCGGAATTTTGTACTTGAATATATATAGGTAAATTTCCACTATACTCCATTCAAGAATAGGAGAAGCGTTAATGACAGTATCGTGTTTAACACCTTTTCCTATTCGAGAATATCTTGATCGTTTTGTACTTTCCTCTGCTCGTACTCCATCAAACGTCAGTACTTTTGCTTGCTTATTAGTCCCCTCAATTTTTAACATACGATAGAGAGGGGCGGTCTTCATCACCGAACAGCACCAACGATGTGTATCACTGGGAGTACCTATCTGATCCCAATAGTTGAGAACGGATTCATGATTACGAGCTACGGAAAATTTCAAGTCGGGGTATAACGATGTATAATGCTGTCGCACTTGTTCGTAAAGGGCAAGTGAAGTAGGAAGTTCATAGCCGGTATCGCTATAAATCACTTCAAAGTCTGTAGAAGGAATGGCACGAGTGCAAAGGTCAAGTACTACTTGACTATCTTTTCCACCGGAAAAAGAAGCGAGAAAACGGTCTATTTTGGTGGAATGGAAAATACGTTTGCCATTCTCTTTGGCAGTGTCGAGGGGTACAATATCGAAGCTGTCGCAATCTTCCTTTACAATAGCCATTTTCTTTTTATAACGCTTTTCTGCATTTTCAAGTAACTGGTTATAATCAAGTTGATTGGAAGCTACTTGTGCAGTACTACGATTAGCAGATGTGTATTGCAAATATGTATCTCGGATAAATTCAATAGCTTCGCTTTCCAATAGAAAGAGGAAGTCTTTGTTACGGTGTAGCATTTTTGCCACATCCACGCATTGTAAGGTTGCCTTTTCTTTCCCTTTCTGAAACAGAACGATAGGAGAATCATAAATATTCGCCCCTTTTGCTTCAAACATCAATTCCCCACGATAAAAGTATTGTTTGTTGCAAGCCCACATCAAAGGCTCTTCTGTATGAGGATATTTCCAACCTAATTCGTGTAACTTTAACAAATTAAGTTCTTCCCAGAATACAGGACGTGGCGTTATCCCCAAAGTGTCTGAAGTAACGTGCGAGTGAAGCAATACCCCACCAGTCTCATAGTCCCAAGAAATCTTATACATAGATTAATTCTGCCTTCTGAAAAATCCTTGTATGGCAGAGTTCCCGATACCATGATTATACAAAGCATATTTGAACTAAACAAAAAAGCGTGGGAATCTTGCCTGTTGCCCATCCCACGAATCGAGGCCTTCGCATTGCCCAACAGTCAGAACGGACAACGCAGAAAGCCCACGCATGGTATATATTAATCCCATGCGTGAACGAATCGAAATATACAATGTATATATTTACGACAATTCACGGCAAGGCATAATATACCTACCGTGAACATCTACTGTTGTCTTGTCCTTTGACTGTTGTTGTAAGTTGCGAAGTTACGATTCGTCAAAGACAAGCGTCAAGTAAACGCTCTTTATGTAAAGTTGCACCCACCCGCTATCCCTCTTCGGGCTTCTGCAAGTATAATGCATCTGCAAAATTACACATTTTTATTGGAATATCAGTAATTATCAAAGATTTTTTAGGATTTGATAAAAATGAGCCAAATGAAAGGATTGTCAATCAAAGAATTTTCGTATCTTTACCAAGATTTGTATAAACAACGGTTATCATATAGATAGTTCATAATGGAAATCAATATACAATACAAAGAGAACTCTACATATTCTAATGCGGCTATTGAAGCAGTTAGATATGGATTCCAATATCGCAAAGAGGCAGAAGTGTATGCGATAGAGAATAGATGCAAACTCAACCATTGCCTACCTGCACCATCTGATATTCTCCTTTTTCTTGCAGAAGCTATTATTGGTGGAATAGCCTATGATGTCTTAAAATCAGTTGTCCATAAGACGTGGGAAAAATTGAGAAGCAAAAAATTAATCAATAAAGACAAGAATGTACATAACATCCTGACTACGGAAGAATCTTTAGATGAATTTTATACATATATAAAGGAATTCCATCAAAGAGAAATGAATATAACTGAAATACAAGAAAAGTACATCAAAGAAGAAGTCTGCGCTGATTATCATGGCGAAAAATCAGCCATTATATATGAGAAATATCATAGATTAGCCTCTGTTGAGGAGTTAATTATAATAAATAAAGAGGCTCTCCAAAAGGCGAATCGCATTATAGTTCGTAAGAAAGAATCGTAGGGCTTACTAATGAGAATTATAATCTTCACGTTTCCAAATGTAAATTAGCGTTTGAAACTTTTGCAATATAAAAATATTTCAGTGAAATATGCTGAGAAGAAAACTATCTTTCAAAAAAAATGATTACCTTTGCATTCAGGAAAAGCGTTTTTTGATTTAAGGCAAAATGAGAAGAATACGGAATTTCGCTCGTTTCCAAATCGTTAGCAGTCAAACTGGAATCCTTTGTAAGTCGTTCGTTTTCAGTAGGAAAGAAGAATGAGAATGTCTTCCACAATGGAAGGTGATATGCTTCTTGATGCCGGATGCTTCTATCCAAGCTTTCAAAGGACGGGAAATCCAAGAGGCATCTGTCAATCCCTCAAAAACGAGAGCTTCATCATCATTTGGACGCTCACCGCATAGTTGAAGGGCTTGTTGAATGACTGGCTTATAATCGGGTCGTTTTGTCTTTTGCTGAACTACGACCGCTTGCCATGTGCCTTTACTCGTCTGCTGAATCTGTTTCCATTTCAATGCTTGGATATCACTATGTCGCAATCCTGTAAGGATAGAAAACAAGAACGCACGTTTCAGAACATCATCTTTGCAAGGAGTATCAACCAACATTTGCTCTTCATTCATAGTAAGTGCAACACGAGGTGTCTCTATGTTTGTTATTCCTTTTACTTTTGCGCTGATGTCAACCGTCAGATATTCATCAACAAACGCCTGCTTCAATCCGGCTTTGAGAATGGAGAAATAGGTGGATGCCGTATTCTGTGAGATAGTTCCTTTCTTATTACCTCCCATCGGGGCACGTAACAGGAACATCTTGATGTCTTCAAGTAGTTTCACGGAAATCGTTTTAAACGGGATCGGGTTGCCTTGCGAATAGATTTTCAACAATTCTCCCACACGGGTCCAGTTGACTATGATTGAATTAGAGCTATTGGGATGCCGTTTGCAGATGATGCCATTGAAGTACTTGATAAAGTCCTGTTCGCTTCGTTCATTTTGTACCGCGATTTCGTTTTCCTTATCAGTGTAGAGGACGGCACTGTCATATTCGTGCTGGCGTAACTTACGCACATTGTCGGCATAGATACAAGCCTCTTGGTCTATCGTTGAACGGCATTGGATAATTCCATTCAAATCACGCTTAGGCTTATAGTTGAATGTTCCATCCGGCAAGATACGTGCAATGGACGACTTGTCCCAAACAGGTGTGGATATAGTCCGGTTAATGGATTCCACCACACGGCTTGCCCGTTTAGAACCTCTCTTGTAAACCGGGTACGACTCTATAATCAGATACCACTCTTCTTTGTAGTTCGACCTTCTGAGCTTGACGGTCACTTTGGTATGGGGTAATGCTTTCTTCATTCTACTTCTGATTTATATAGATTATCAAATTCTTGTTTGGGTACATACACATAGTTTCCTATTTGTCTTGAGGGGATGGAGTATTTTCTGACGTGCGCCCATACTGAACTATCATTAATATGATATTTCTCACAAATCTCTGTAATGGTATAACAATCCTCTGGCTCTAAGCTATATGTTTTAGGAACAGGCTTTTCTTTTTCTGCAATACTTTCCTGCCTGTTTAGAAAAAGCCTTTCCATTTCGGAGCGTTTGATTCGTGTGAGTCTTGTACCCATGTTGATTACAGGAATACGTCCTAATTTGATTAGACGATAGAGGGTACTGCGTTCTACCCCGAACATAGCTACCGCTTCCTTTACAGAAATATACTCTCTAATGTCTGATACTTGTCGGGCAATGGCTTCTAACTTTGCGTTTCTATCCTTTACGTCCTTTTTGCGTTTCCAAGCCACTTTGCTACATTTAGGAGAACAGTAATGGCTGTCGAGTGTTTTTGCGACAAATACTTTGCCGCATACCTTGCACTTCCTTTTGATTTCAAATCCGATTGTTGGCATATCATCTACTTTTAAGTGTGTATTAGTATGTATAAGTGTGATTAAGTCCCACATTATCTACTTTTTTGTCTTGTCGCAAATATGTCGCAAATAAGAGATAAAAAAGCCCATAGAAAACACATAGCAACCATGAACCCCATAAACGCAAAAAGCGTGCAACTCATTGAGCTGCACGCTTTTGCTTATTGTTTGTTATCTGTTTCCTTATCGGAATCATTTAACTTCCTCAAAGTCGGCATCCTGAATATTTTCATCTGCCTTTGAGCCGTTATTCTGCGCCTGCTGGCCGGATGCCTGCTGAGCATTGAAGCCTTGATCGGCACCCGGTTGGCCTGCTCCCTGATACATCTGCTGGCTGGCCGCCTGCATGATGTTGTTTAGGTTGGCTGTCGCAGTGTCTATTGCGGCTATATCGGCTGCCTTGTGGGCATCTTTGAGCTGTTGCAGAGCAGTCTCGATAGGAGCCTTCTGGTCGGCCGGAATCTTGTCTCCGTTGTCTTTCAAGAAGTTCTCTGTAGTGAATATGAGCGAGTCTGCCTGATTCAACTTGTCGATGCGCTCACGCTCCTTCTTGTCATTCTCAGCGTTCTGCTCTGCTTCTGCCTTCATGCGGTCGATTTCCTCCTGACTCAGACCAGATGAAGCTTCGATACGTATTGCCTGCTCCTTGCCTGTCGCCTTGTCTTTGGCCGACACTTTGAGAATACCGTTGGCGTCGATGTCGAACGCAACCTCAATCTGCGGAACACCGCGGCGAGCCGGAGCAATGCCTTCGAGATTGAACTGACCGATGCTCTTGTTCTGAGCGGCCATCGGACGCTCACCCTGCAATACGTGGATTGTCACGGCCGTCTGGTTGTCCACCGCGGTAGAGAATGTCTCCTTCTTGTTGCAGGGTATGGTCGTATTAGCCTCGATGAGTTTAGTCATCACACCGCCCATAGTCTCGATACCGAGAGTAAGCGGAGTCACGTCGAGCAGCACGATGTCGCCCACGCCGCCTTCCTTGTTGAGGATCGCGCCTTGAATGGAAGCACCCACGGCCACAACCTCGTCGGGGTTCACACCCTTTGAAGGCTCTTTGCCAAAGTAGTTCTTCACCAGTGTCTGCACTGCCGGTATACGGCTTGAGCCGCCCACGAGAATAACCTCGTCTATATCCGATGTGGATAGTTTTGCGTCGCGCATTGCGTTCTGGCACGGTATGAGACAGTTCTGGATCAGTTCGTGAGCCAATTGCTCGAACTTAGCGCGTGTCAGGGTTTTCACCAAGTGCTTCGGCACACCGCCCACTGGCATGATATAAGGCAGGTTGATCTCTGTCGACGTAGAGCTTGACAACTCTATCTTCGCCTTTTCAGCAGCCTCTTTCAGTCGCTGCATAGCCATCGGGTCTTGCGTAAGGTCCGCTCCCTCCTCGTTCTTGAATTCCTGCACGAGCCAGTCGATGATAACCTGGTCGAAGTCGTCGCCGCCGAGGTGTGTGTCACCGTTTGTCGAGAGCACCTCGAACACGCCGCCGCCAAATTCAAGTATCGAGATATCGAACGTACCGCCACCAAGGTCGAACACAGCAATCTTCATATCCTTGTTTGCCTTGTCCACACCATAGGCCAGTGCGGCCGCAGTAGGCTCGTTGACGATGCGTCGAACGTTAAGACCAGCGATCTGTCCGGCTTCTTTCGTTGCCTGGCGCTGAGAGTCTGAGAAGTATGCCGGCACGGTTATCACAGCGTCTGTCACTTCCTGTCCGAGATAATCTTCGGCCGTCTTCTTCATCTTCTGAAGCACCATTGCCGATATTTCCTGCGGAGTGTATTTGCGGCCGTCGATGTCTACGCGCGGATATCCGCCCTCGTTTACCACTGTGAACGGCACGCGGCCGATTTCCTTGCTTGTCTGGTCCCAAGTCTCACCCATGAAACGCTTGATGCTGTACACGGTGTTCTTGGGGTTGGTGATGGCCTGACGCTTTGCCGGGTCGCCCACCTTGCGCTCGCCGCCCTCTACGAAGCCGACAACCGACGGTGTGGTGCGCTTGCCCTCGCTGTTTGCTATCACTACCGGCTCGTTGCCTTCAAACACGGCAACGCATGAGTTTGTAGTACCTAAGTCTATTCCAAGAATCTTTCCCATAATCTTTATTTTTTTATTTATTATTTCCGTTATTAATTTGTGTACTTGCTTTCGCTTTCCGCAGATATTATAGCAAAGCGCGTGCCAAACATAATCCAGGTATGACTTAATGTCTGTTTCTTGCGCCATTTTGTCACAAGCATTATCAGACATGCCTCAACCGTAATCATTTCCTACCCGTTCATCTATGACATAAAACGTTTTTGGGCCGCTTTTCCCGGAACAAACAATTATATTAATGGCAAAAGAACAGAACTTCACGCCCATTAATCCGTCGGCCATACATAGCCAACCGAATTACCGCACAGTTTCCTTATCCGGAACACTCAATGTGCGGTATACGAGCACACGTGCTTCCGGTGAGAGCGTCACGGTGAAGCTGTCGCCTGTGGCCTCGTTCAGAGTGCCTTGCCACCAAGCCGTCAACATCATGTCGCTGATCGGCCAACGCAGACCCGACGCGGACAGCGTGCCGGAAGGAGAAAGGGAGAACAGGGACACCTGTATGCCGGGCCGGCTCATGAGTGTCGCCGTTTTCATAAGCGGAGTGAAAAGTCCGTAGTCTGAAAGCATCTCTATGCGCCTGAACAGATACGCATGCTCCATAAGCAGAGAAATATTCCCCAACGTATGGTCTTCACGCATTCCGGTGGCTCCCAATATCAAAACATCCCGGTAGCCCGACCGGTGGGCGAACAGTATCGATTTGGTAAGGTCGTTCACTTCCTGGTCTTCCACAAGATGGATGCGGTCGGCATACCGCTCCCGGAAACCGGGCGAAAGACTGTCGAGATCGCCGACGATGGCGGTCGGTACTATGCCGGCCTTGTCTAATGACGCAATGGCTCCGTCGCAGGCAATGACGACGGAAGCCCTACGCAGAAAGCCCAAAGGAAGGTCGGCTTGCGGAAAACTGCCGTTTGCCATTATTACGCAGTCATAAGGTTCAATCATCTTTGTCTTATTCCTTTCTTTTTCCATGTATACAATCCGATTGCCGCCAGTATGGCATAGCAAAAATAGAGAAACATCGTGGGGTAAAGCCCGCGCCCGCAATAAAGCCATACGGATACACAGTTGACAACAATCCAAAACACCCAATGCTCAATGAAGCGCCGGGCCAACATCCATGTGGCAACTATCCCGACGGCCGTGGTAAAAGCGTCGCCAACCGGTATCGGTGAGTCGGTAAACCGATGCAACAGGTTGTATAGCGATGCGAACAGCGCGGCAATGGCAAGCATGACTACACCGAGAAGACGGGGAGTCAGATTGCGGTAGATAATCTCATCCCGGGTGGCCGTTGCCGCGGCATCCTCTTTGCCCTCCTTGCCTTGCGTCCACTGCCAGAAACCATAGACACTGATGACCACATAATATATATTCAGACCCATGTCAGCATATATCTTTGAAAAGAAAAACACAAAGACATATACAAAAGAGGTCAGAAAACCGACTATCCACATGGCACGGTGTTGCCTGATTTCCAAAAACATGTAAAGCAGACCGCTCAGCACTCCGAAATATTCCAATAGCCGTTCCATCTCTCAGACTTTATAATTTGACAACCTCAATAATGTGATAATCGAGAAAAACCGTTTACCTTTAAATATACCTTACGCTCACGATGGCATCATACGTACCGGCTCTGCAGGTTTGATAGCCACCGGTAGCCCACGCTCCGACGTATCATTACGGATGTCTCTCCTCATATTCGACTGCAAAGGAACGAAAAATAGACGTAACAGCCAAAATATATGGGAATTGTTTCAAAGATTGAAATGTCTTTGGATGAATATCCTTTATCATCCAAAGCGTAAAAAAATACCAAGCCATAAGGCATCCGCACGTTTCTCTGCAACGGCCGGACTTTCGGCCAGCATCATCCACGGCATACCGCGACAGGAATTTCCACGTAAACGATTTCGTAATAATAAAATCAAGGATTTAACACTTTATTTTTCACCGAAATAGAAAAACAAATGCGATACTGATTGCGATACACAATACGATAGGGCCTTGATCTTACCACCGAAATTCGCCTGATTTCCTGCTACGGGTGTCTAAATGGAATCCGTTCGGCTGCCGATTGCTCTCCGTTTAGCGGCTAAACGAAGAGCAACGGGACGCTAAACGCAACGCAATCAGTATACTAAACGCAAACCAGGACTTTCAAAAAGCGGAATGCAAGGAGTGCGAGCAACAAACATTTCTCGTATAACATTGATATACAACATATTGCATAAAACGCTGAAATACGGCGATATTTGCGGCCTCCGCATCTTAATTTTCAAATAACCTAAATATGAATGACCTTTTGTAAATATTATTCTTTATTGTCATCCGGACATACTAAGTTTCCGCACCCATTTATAAATAAGATACAACAGCATTAAATCATCCTTACTGAGAGTGGAAAACGGAATCAAGAATGTATAAGGCAAAAATATGTCAAAAAAACTTTCATATTCACGTTAATTATAAATATACTCCCCGTATAAAACTTTTTTAATTTAATGGGGTTTAATAGTACTGAATAAATGGTATATTATTTTTTTCTTTGCGTACTGTCTTCATATATTTGCAAACAAATCAGGACAACGACCGGATTTATCAAACCTCAGGATAACGCGCCTCTTCCCCTGCGCATGAGAGAAAAAGGGGAGTCTTGTTTTACTTTTAAAAGACATGTATTATGGAAACAAAGAAAAAAAGTTGTACCAAGACCGCCAAGTGTGCGGAAGACAACAAGAAGAAAGAGTGTAAGACCGATAAGCAGAAAGAAACCTGCAAGTCTGAAAAGCCAAAGTGCCAAGCCAAAGCCAAAAAGGCTAAGTGACAGGCACAGAAAGAGACAGATTAACTTATTATCAACAACTTAAATTCATTAGCTTATGTTTTATCATGTAAAAGACTTGCAGTTCAACGCAAGAGTATCAAAACCAGATCCGCGGTTTGCAAGAGTGATGCTCGAAGCTTTCGGCGGAGCAAACGGAGAGTTAAAGTCAGCACTGCAATACTTCGTGCAGGCTTTCAGTTGTCACAATCCTTATCCCGACAAGTATGACATGCTCATGGATATAGCCACCGAAGAGTTCGGACATCTCGAAATCGTAGGCGCTACCATACAGATGCTACTCGGCCCGGTAAACGGAAAGATGAAGGACGCGGTGGAGACCATGCCGCTCAACTGCATGATGCGCGGAAAGGAGGGAAAAGAGGAACTCATACACCAGGCTTTCACCAATCCTCAGTTTCTGGTGGGTGCGCCGGGCAGTCCCGCCCTGACAGACTGTAACGGAAACCCGTGGAACGCCACATACGTATCGGCAAACGCCGATCTGTCGGTAGACCTGCGCTCAAACATGGCAGGAGAGGCACGTGCAAAAATAGGCTACGAAAATCTCATGCAACTGACAGACGACCCGATGGTAAGAGAGACGCTTATGTTCCTCATGACACGCGAGGTGACACACTACCAGCAGTTTGAGGCCGCATTGGAGACAATACAGCCTAACTTCCCGCCGGGAGCATTGCAAACATCTCCGAAATACAGCAACCTTCACTTCAAACTGTCGAAAGGCGACGAAGCCGTAGGGCCGTGGAACGAAGGCAAGAGCACCCAATTCGGCGAAGAATGGCTGTGGATAGACGACCCCATCGACGAGGTGAGAAAGACAAACGGTCTTGTAGACCGTAAGCCGGAAGGTACGTCGCGCACAGAGAAAGAGATGCGCAAGAAAGACGAGCAGCTCTCGGCAGAACACCGTGACGAAGTGTTGTCGGCCACTCCGGACAAGGATATGCAATGGTGTAAATATTGCAATGAGGAAGAGAAATAAAAACAGTAATGAACAATTAAAAACATAAAAAAACCATGAAAAAGATATTTTCAGCAGTCATGGCACTCGCCGCAACGGCGGCCATGACATCATGCGGCAACGACAATAAATGTTACGGAAACGATAACTGCCGTGAAAACTGCACCATAGAGAGAATGGAGAATTCTGCCGACAAGGCTTCCAACAAGATGAAGAAAGACTGGGAGAAAACAAAGCAGAATGCCAAAGAAGACTGGAAAGACACCAAAGAAAACGTCAAGGATGGTTGGGAAGACACGAAAGACAACGTGAAGAAAGGCTACGACAAGACGAAAGAAACCATAAAGAAAGGTTACAACGAAACCAAGAAAGAGGTCAAGGAAGCCTTATAATAACGGAAGCCTTACGATTCAAAGTCTTCAAGAGTTTAATAACACAAATGTCAAACAATTAAAAAAAACTGTATTATGATAGGATTTATTATTTGGGTCATCGGTATGATACTCACCATCAGAGCCGCTTTTGAGATTGCAAGATATGACGTTTCGCTATGGAAAAGAATCGTCGCCATCATCATTCTGGTCTCCACAAGCTGGGTAGGACTTCTGTTCTATTACCTGTTCGCAAGAGACCGCATGGAGTCATGGCTTGAATGAAAAGCAAGACCCCGGCCGTGAACAAGGCCGAGAATAAATAGAAAAGCGAAGCACCGGAAGTAAAATGTTTATCAGCTTACTTTAAACAATATCCGGCGGCTTCGCTTTTTCATGCCGTACCGCTACTACTTTCAGTCCTGCATGTATGGCGTGGTATCCTCAATACCGGCCTCGGCCAATGCCTCGCGCCGCTCAACACACGTGCCGCAACGCCCGCAATGCACATCACCGCCTTTATAGCACGACCATGTCTCAGAGTAGTCCAGCCCCATTTCTTTACCCCTACGCGCTATATCAGCCTTGGTTATGCCGGTATACGGAGCGAGAATGCCGGCTCCGACGTAAGTTCCGGCCTTTGCCGCGGCATCGAAAGCGCATACGAATTCCCGGCGGCAATCGGGATATATGGAATGGTCTCCACCATGATTTGCCATCATCACGTACCGCAGACCATTACTTTCGGCAATTCCGACGGCAATGGACAGCATTATTCCGTTTCTGAAAGGCACCACGGTAGACTTCATGTTCTCGTCTGCATAGTGCCCGTCAGGAACAGCATCGGCTCCTTCGAGCAGCGAGCTCTTGAAGTATCTGTTCATAAAATCAAGACTTATCACGATATGCTTTATCCCCAGCCTCTCACAGTGCATACGTGCAAAAGGTATCTCACGGGCGTTATGGTTGCTCCCGTAATCAAACGATATGCCTACCGCTATGCGGTCACGGTACTCATGCAGCATGGTGACGCTGTCCATTCCGCCACTCACTATTATCACTGAATCTTTCATATATGGTTTATTGACTGTTTAAAGACGCAAAAATAGGAAAATAAAAACAACGCTCCAAACAAACAAAGTGTTTTTTATACAATATTGCAAAGTCCATATTACATTTCAATGACAAAGCCGCAAAAAATATATAAAATCGCAATCATCGGATATTCATTATTGATATAATTTACTAACTTTGTAGTTCGAAGTTAAATGTGGAAAATATTTAATTATTATAAACAAGCAATTATGAATATCGATCAATTCAACTTTGCCGGCAAAAAGGCAATCGTACGCGTGGATTTCAATGTGCCATTGGACGAGAATGGCAATGTAACTGACGACACCCGCATCCGCGGCGCACTCCCCACACTGAAAAAAGTAATATCAGACGGCGGGGCGCTAATTATGATGAGCCACATGGGCAAGCCCAAAGGCAAGGTAAAGAAAGAGCTTTCACTCTCCCAGATTGTAAAGAACGTATCCGAAGCGCTTGGTGTTGAGGTTAAGTTCGCAGACGATTGCGCAAAAGCTGCTGACGCTGCCGCAGCCCTGAAACCGGGCGAGGCGCTGCTGCTCGAAAACCTGCGCTACTATGCCGAGGAAGAAGGCAAGCCTGTAGGCGTGGAAAAAGGGACACCCGAATACGACGAGGCAAAGAAAGAAATGAAGACCCGCCAGAAGGATTTTGCGAAGACACTCGCAAGCTACGCCGACTGTTACGTGATGGACGCTTTCGGAACAGCTCACCGCAAGCACGCTTCCACAGCCGTAATCGCCGACTATTTCGACGCAGACCACAAGATGCTCGGCTACCTGATGGAAAAAGAGGTGAACGCCGTTGACAACGTGCTAAGCAATATCAAGCGTCCGTTCACAGCCATAATGGGCGGCTCTAAGGTATCCACGAAAATCGGAATCATAGAGAACCTGCTCGGAAAGGTAGACAACCTCATTCTCTGCGGCGGCATGACATATACTTTCGCAAAGGCTCAGGGCGGCAAGATAGGTAACTCGATATGCGAGAACGACAAGTTGGAACTGGCTCTCGACATCATGAAGAAAGCCAAGGAAAACGGCGTTAACCTCGTACTTGGTACAGACTGCATCGCCGGCGACAACTTCTCCAACGACGCCAACACCCAGATATGCCCTGTAGACGACATTCCCGAAGGATGGGAAGGCATGGACGCCGGTCCCGATACACGCAAGAAATTCGCCGAGGCCATAGAGGGCGCAAAGACAATACTATGGAACGGTCCGGCAGGAGTATTCGAGTTTGACAACTTCGCTGGCGGTTCAAAGGCCATCGCGGAAGCCATTGCAAAGGCTACGGCCGACGGAGCTTTCTCGCTCATCGGCGGCGGCGACTCGGTTGCATGCATCAACAAGTTCGGCATGGCCGATAAAGTAAGCTATATATCAACCGGTGGCGGTGCGTTGCTCGAAGCAATAGAGGGTAAAGTATTACCGGGTGTAGCAGCCATCAAAGGTGAATAATAACCCCACACAGAAAGAATAACCTGAAAAGAAGGCTGCCTGAAAGGTTTTTCAGGCAGCCTTCTTTCATTAAAACAATAACGCTTATGAAATCAAAATTCATTACTCTCACACTGGCAACAGCATTCCTGAGTGCGTGCGGAAGCAATAGCACAGGTAAAAACGAACTTACCACCGACTCCGTAGCATTCAGCGAAAAAAGCAAAACGGCGGAAGTTACCATAAAGGCAGACTTTCCTAAAGACGGAAACAAGACGTTGACAAACATCATTACCGAGTATATCAGCGAGGAAATGGGCGGCACGTATGACGGAAAGACAGACAATCCGGACTCCATGGTGGCATTCTACTGTAAACGGGAAATGGCCGAATTAGAGAAGTTGGCATCCGAATTCGAGACAGACAGCGAAGCTCCTTTATACTATTCAAAGTCGGTATCAAAGATATACGAGACTGATAAGTTTGTCACCTATGCAAGCAGTTTCGAGTCTTTCACCGGAGGTGCGCACGGGATGCACGGCTCGGCAAACACCACGTTCCGCAAGAGCGACGGTCGTCGCTTCGGCAGTGAAATGCTGACAAGAACCGGTACGGAAGAGTTCAGGACGCTTATAAAAGACGGTTTAAAACAATATTTCGCGGAGAACGAGGGCAAAGATATCAGCGATGAAGAACTTAAAGAGCAACTGATCACCGATTACAGCGTAGACTTCCTTCCGTTACCGCAATTCCCTCCATACCTGACAGAGAAAGGTGTAGGGTTCACATACCAGCCATACGAAATAGCACCATACGCCGCCGGCATGCCTTCCTTCACGATACCATACGAGAAGGTCAAGCCATACATGACCGTTACGGCCGTAAAACTCATAGAGAACAAAGACGGTAAATAACCGCACGCAATACTCCCGGCAAAGCATATAAAAAATAAAACAAGCCATATAGAGGGGTATTACAAACAAAACAGAACAGAAATGCCTACCGTATAAAAACAGAAACCAGAATATACAGTGAGGCATTTCTGTTTTTCAACAATCGAAAGCCCTACCGGATAAAAAACAAATAACAATATATTATATAAAAAACAGAGACACCAATGACAATAACACTCATCATCCTTATAACAACGATAATACTCTTCGTGACAGGCAGGATAAGGGCCGACATAGTAGCGCTATGTGCTCTCACCACGCTGATTATTGCCGGAATACTAACACCCGGAGAGGCTCTTTCGGGCTTTTCATCTACCGTGGTTATAATGATGGTCGGGCTTTTCGTGGTCGGAGGAGCAATATTACAGACCGGTCTGGCAAAGGCCGCGAGCCAACGGATAATGAAACTCGCCGCCGGCAGCGACACAAAACTGTTCATTCTCGTGGTCGTGGTGACTGCCGTGATAGGCGCCTTCATCAGCAACACAGGCACCGTGGCCCTTATGATGCCCATAGTGGTGAGCATGGCGGTGCAAGCCGGCATGAGACCGGGACGCCTTCTCATGCCTCTGGCATTCGCAAGCAGCCTCGGCGGTATGCTTACGCTTATCGGTACGCCGCCCAACCTCGTGATACAAGACGCTCTGACGGGTGCCGGATATGCTCCGCTGAAATTCTTTTCATTCCTGCCGGTAGGCCTTATATGCCTTGCTGTGGGCATAATGGTAATGCTGCCGCTCAGCAAACTGTTCCTATACAAAAAGAAAGGAGAGGCAGACAAGGCCGCAAACAACCACAAATCGCTTGAAGAACTCGTTAAGGAATACAGGCTGGAAAGCACTCTTCGCAGATACAAGATTAAATCCTCATCGGCCGTAAAGGGTAAAACGGTAGCCGAACTGAACCTCAGAAGAGTGTACGGACTGTCCATTCTTGAAATACGCAGCGAGAGCACGGACCGAAGCGGACTCATACGCAACGTGAGGCAGAGCCTTGCCGGCCCTGACAGCATACTCAACGAGGGAGATATCATATACCTCACGGGCGACACGGCTGTTATGGACAGGTTCGCGAAAGACAACAACCTGAAACGCCTCGACCGCAACAACATGGACTTCTACGACATCGGAATAGCCGAGATTGTGCTCATGCCGATGGCCAAACTGATTGGCAGCCGGTTGAAAAACTCTGGATTCCGCGAGAGATACGACATCAACGTGCTGGGAATAAAACGTGGAGACAGTTATATACAGTCGGAGCTTCCTGATGAAAAACTGCAATCGGGCGATGTGCTGCTTGTGCAAGGCAAGTGGAGCAACATATCGAAGCTCGATGACCAGGAGACAGACTGGGTGGTGCTCGGTCAGCCCGAGGAGCAGGCTTCGAAAGTAACACTGAACTACAAAGCGCCGCTCGCCGCTATAATAATGCTCGCGATGGTGGCCACGATGGTATTCGACTTCATCCCGATAGCTCCCGTGACGGCAGTGATGGCAGCCGGCCTGCTGATGGTTCTCACCGAATGTTTCCGCAATGTGGAGGCTGCTTACAAGACGATAAACTGGGAGAGCATCGTGCTCATCGCCGCTATGATGCCCATGTCGGTGGCACTCGAAAAGACAGGCACGTCGGCTCTCATCTCGCACTCGCTCGTGTCTTCCCTCGGCTCCATGAGCCCCACTGTTCTTCTGGCCGGGATTTACTTCACCACATCGCTGCTAACGATGTTCATAAGCAACACGGCCACCGCCGTACTCATGTCGCCCATAGCCATGACGGCGGCACAGGAAATAGGCATCAGCCCCTATCCCATGCTATTCGCCGTGACCCTCGGAGCAAGCATGTGTTTCGCCTCACCGTTCTCGACACCGCCTAACGCACTCGTGATGCACGCCGGCGAATACACGTTTACCGACTACGTAAAAGTGGGTCTGCCCCTGCAGCTCGTCATCGGAATAGCAATGACGTTCCTGCTGCCATTGCTTTTCCCGTTCTGAAACATTCCGTAACGGCATTACCCGACGGTAATACTCATTTGAGCCGGCTTCCATGAAGCCGGTCTTATTATGCCGTAGCACACAGGCCACACAGCCATACAAGCATCATAGCGACACTATCCCCTCCCTATACCTACGCATATCATCCTCGTCCCATTTCCCGATGGCCTCGTCTATCTCTCCCAGTAATCTTGCCTTATCGGCAGGAAGAAACCCGACGACCGGCAGAATGTTCGACACTGTGTTGCCGAGAACGGTGGCACTAACGGTGAGACGCTCTATCAGCGTGCGCAACTCTATGAGACGCTCACGCTCAGACGCTTCATGAAAAAGTCCGGCACGCAATTCGGCATAAAGCTCCGACTGCTCAAAAACTGTGAGCGACACAATGTTTATGATATACGGATGCAGACGGTTGAACACCTCGGCAGTGCGCATGGCACCTGCTACACAGCCGCCCATGCCCGCCAGCCCCGTCATGTAGACGAGGTTATACTTGATACCAGCCTCTTCGAGCTTGAGGCATTGCTCCACGATGTCGGACGACGTATAGCCTTTGTTCATCCTCGCCAAAACACTGTCATCACCCGTCTCCGTGCCGATACTGACATTGTCTATCCGCAGATGGCGCAGGTTTCTCAGTTCATCCACCGTCTTCGGACGTATATCGGTGATGCGGGCGAACATACCCACAGATTCGCACCACGGCAACCTGCGACGTATCAGTTCGGCAATTCTGAACAGTCGGCCATAGCTAAGCGCAAAAGGATTGGCACCGGTGAGAAACACCCGCCGCGCCTCGGGCTGATAGCGGCATATAACATCTAAGTCGGCCTCAATCTCGCTCATCGGAGACATACGGAAATCCGTGCCGTGATAAAGGCTGCAAAACTTACACTTACGCCACGTGCAGCCCGACGTGACCTGCAATAACTGACTGTTTGCCTCGTATGGCGGCCGCCATATCTGACCGTCGAAATGTAATAGTTCCATATTCTTGATAATAAAAAAACGATGGCAAAGTTAGCTGCTTTACCTCATTGCCACAAGAACGCACCAAGGCGTAAGCCGCTTACCGGGAAGTAAGCAATGCTGAGCGCCACACGATTATGAATGATGATACGGCCGATTATTAATTATTTTTATGATTGTCGGTATCGTGACACATGTACAAACGGATCGCGTCAAACTGCTATCGCTTACTCAAACACACGCCGCCAACGTAATATACTGTAATGATTATATCATAAAAAAACGTTCCTCTTTTTAATCGAAACAGCTTGCCGAAAGCGATACGAAACCATGATTGAATACGATACACGGCAAAAAATACCGCAATGAAAACAGGATTTTTCCGCAACGAGTATCCCGTTGGAACGCATTCGGCAACTAATTGCAATGCGTTTAGCGGCTAAACGGAAAGCAACGGGATACTAAACGCAATGCAATCAGTATACTAAACGCGACCTCACACTCGTCCGAGAGTGAATATTTATAATCCCATCAAGACATACCGCCTGTATCACACTGACACACAAATAGTTGTATAAAACACAAAATACGGTGACATTTTCGCCCACAGGATTTTCAATTTGAAAATAACCGGAATATAAACGGCCGTTTGTAATATAATTTCTTAATCACAAAACCGCATTCCACCGAAATATAATACTCATCCGATTATTTTTGCGGCAGACAATGTCCGTAACCAAAAAATCTTGCTATTTTTGCAATGTAAGGACATGTATTGTCGCGACATGACGAGCCGGGTAAACAATTGACGAAAAACGGTTTCAGTCACGGTTCGCATCATATAAATCGAAAAAAGGCAAAATATGAACAAACGAAACAAGCTCGACTACGGATTCTGTCCGGCATCACCGGTGCTCGAATGGTTTTCCGACAAGTGGAATTTTGCGGTTCTGATAAAAATAAGCCAAGGCGCTCCGATACGCTTCGGCGAACTATTCAGGCAGATACCGGATATTTCCGAAAAAATGCTCTCCTCCACACTACATACCCTCGAAACCGACGGCCTGATCGACAGGCACGTATTTCCGGAAGTTCCGCCACGTGTGGAATACTCGCTCACCGAGCTGGGGAAGGGATTTATCCCGCACATGGAAAACCTGATGGCATGGGGGCATGACAATATCGGAAAAATATTGAGAAACAGGGAAAAGAACACGCAACATCAGAAAAACAATCCGTAATATAAAAAACCTACACGATACCATAATATTACTGCCATGACCTTGCCAAATAGACCGAAGCGTTGTATCTTTGCACACATATAAAAGAAAACATAAAGAATGCGCATAGCAATAATAGGAGCTGGAGCGGCGGGATGCTTCGCCGCAATAAACATAAAACGGAAAATGGCGGACGCCGAGATAACGGTGTACGAAAGCGGACGTAAACCGCTGGCGAAAGTGGCCGTAACAGGCGGCGGACGGTGCAACCTGACAAACTCGTTCGAACATGTGAAGAGCATGCCGGCCGTATATCCGAGAGGACACAGGCTGATGGAGAGGCTCTTCCATACATTCGACTACAAAGACGCTTACCGGTGGTTTGAAGATGAGGGAGTGAAGCTCGTCACACAAGACGATTGCTGCGTTTTCCCGCAGTCGCAGGACGCCATGGAGATTGTCGGTACGCTTACACGGCTCATGAGAAGCCACGGTATAGAACTGAAAACAGGTTGCCGGGTAAGACGTATAGAACGGACTGAAAACCTTGACGCAAACAAGATACGGATATATGCAGGAAACGACGATACAATCCATGAGGCGGATACGGTTGTGGTGACGACCGGCGGCAGTCCGAAGGCCTGCGGACTTGACATGCTGGCTCCGATACGCCTGAAAACAGAGAGTCCGGTACCGTCATTGTTCAGTTTCTGCCTGCCGGGAGACGATATAACCGCAATGACAGGCACGGTGGTGGAAGACGTTTCCGTGGCAATCACCGGCACAAAGCACAGAGCCGGCGGCCCGCTGCTGATAACGCACTGGGGCATGAGCGGACCGGCGATACTCCGATTGTCATCGTACGCCGCACGGACACTGAACGCCACTGGATATAAAGCACGACTGACAATAAACTGGATGGGCGACATGAGCGAAGCCGAAGTGCACGAAGAGTTGTATGCCATGGCAGCCCAAAACTCTCAGAAACACCTCTCAAACGCATACCCCACCCGATTAAACGCCCGACTATGGACACATCTGCTGCTCCGCAGCGGCATAAAACCCGACCAACGGTGGGGCGAACTGGCACGCAAGAGCTATAATAAGCTGACGGACACCTTGATAAACAGCATATACGACATGGACGGAAAAAACAAGTTCAAGGAAGAGTTTGTCACATGCGGTGGCGTGGCTCTGAGCAATATCAACCTAAAAACACTTGAATGCAAGACATGCCCCGGACTATATTTTGCAGGAGAGGTGCTCGATATAGATGCCGTTACCGGCGGTTTCAACCTTCAAGCGGCATGGACAACGGGGTATGCGGTGGCCGAGGCTATAACAAACAAACATTGATTTTCGGTATCTTACAATAAAACACGGAAGCACCATGATTGAGAGCCTTCGACATTGATGGCGCCGCATCGCGCTGCTTTCGTGTTTAATGAAAAGTTTTGAAGCATTGAGCAAAAGATTCTGCCGTATTCAACAAATCAAACTGGTATTCGGCAAAAAAAAGGAAGCGCTACCTCTCCAAGATATGGGAAGCCAACAGATCGGCCGACTGCAATATGGCAGTGAGCGGATGTTCGTTGGCCTCGGAGATATTACACTTGTCCTCATAGCTCTGGAAAGGCAGGTTCCACGCTCCCATATGCCACCGGATGGCGAGAATTTCGTCATTTGAAAGATCGAGACCGAGACGAAGCAACATTATCACCGACTTCTCTCCATGGCCTGCCGGGAAGCGGGAGTAATCGGCCTCATAGGTGTCATACTGCTCCCAACGGTTCTGCGTATCCTTGCGCCACTTCTGGGCTTTCTTGTATATATTCGACTTGCACACATCATGAAGCAAGGATGCGATAACCACACTGTCCTCCTTCAGCGAGTCGGCAACCTCGGGACGCATTGCCACCGTCTGCTCACGGAGCATCATCGCCATGCGGTATACGTTGAGAGAGTGTTCGGCCAGTCCGCCATCGCGACAGAGATGCCTGTTGATCGATGCCGGCGCCTCAAAGAAACCACCTTTGTCAAGATAGTCGATGACTGTATCCATCCCCCTGCGCCCGGTCGCTTTCAATAGCGATATGAACTGCTGCTTCATATATTCAAATGCTCTTCGTTATATCTTCCAATTTCCATTTTTTGCTGTCCGGCCCATCATGCCATGCCAAACAGCGCCGTGTCCTGCCTCTTTACCTTTCCGCAACTCAGCCCTTTCACAATATATTGTTGCGCTCTTTCTCCTTGAAATAACGATAGGTGGCAACTTTCAACTCGTCACATGACGCATCGTCGCACACAATTATACCATGGCGGTGCATCTGCAAGGCACTTACTGTCCACATGTGGGTCACCGGCCCTTCAATGGCAGCCTGCAACGCGTGTGTCTTCGCATGACCGTTGCACAGTATCATAACCTCACGGGCATCCATCACCGTGCCCACCCCGACTGTAAGGGCATACTGCGGCACGTTTGCCGGGTCGCCGCCGAAGAAACGGCTGTTGGCGATGCGTGTATCGCTGGTAAGTGTTTTCATGCGCGTGCGGCTCGAAAGAGAAGACCCCGGCTCGTTAAACGCTATATGGCCATCGGGACCTATTCCGCCTACAAAGAGGTCTATGCCTCCGTATTTCAAAATGGTATCCTCATACATGCGGCACTCTTCTTCAAGATCCTCGGCGTTGCCGTTGAGTATATGAATGTTTTCTTCCGGACAGTCGACATGATCAAAAAAATTCTTCCGCATAAAAGAATGGTAGCTTTCCGGATGCGACTCGGGCAGGGCCACATACTCATCCATATTGAATGTGATTACGTTGCGGAACGATACTATTCCGTCCTGATAGGCACGGACAAGTGCCTGGTACATGCCAAGCGGTGAGGAGCCTGTGGGCAGGCCGAGCACGAAAGGCTTGTCCTCCGTCGGATTGGCGGCGTTTATAAGTCCTATGACATGGTTTGCCGCCCATTGCGACAGCAGTTGGTAGTTTGGTTCTATGATAACTCTCATGGCCTTGTTTGTTTTTTCAGATTATGTTACGCATTATAAAATAAGCAATAGGTACAGGATGACAAGCAAAAAGGGAGACTGAAAAAGTCTTGAAACAATATCATAGGCACATGAAAACATGCGACCGGAATTGTTATCCGACTTTTTCAGACTCCCTCCGCTGCTTATATAATATCCACGAAAAACTGTATTCCGAAGATTATATCACCCAATTTCATATCATCAGCACTTCGGAGCCCAGGGCTTCAATTGCTTGAAGAAATCGTTACCCTTGTCGTCTACGAGTATGAATGCGGGGAAATCCTCTACATCTATCTTCCATACAGCCTCCATGCCAAGCTCGGGATACTCCACGCACTCTATGCTCTTAATGGAGTTCATAGACAGAACGGCCGCCGGACCACCGATGCTTCCAAGATAGAAACCACCGTGCTTATGACATGCGTCGGTCACTTCCTGGGTGCGGTTGCCCTTTGCTATCATCACCATCGAACCGCCATTGGCCTGAAACTCATCCACATAAGGATCCATACGGTTGGCCGTTGTCGGACCCATCGAACCGCAAGGCATTCCATCCGGGGTCTTTGCCGGACCGGCATAGAGCACGGGATGGTCCTTAAAGTACTGCGGTAAACCTTCGCCTGCATCAAGACGGGCTTTAAGTTTGGCATGAGCGATGTCGCGGGCAACGATAATAGTACCGTTGAGGCTCACACGGGTAGATACCGGATATCGGCTGAGCAACTCGCAAATCTCACTCATAGGCTTGTTCAAATCAACCTTCACGGCATTGCCTTCCCCTGCATTGCGCAACTCCTCGGGAATCAGCTCGCCCGGATTATCGTCAAGTTTCTCTATCCATATACCGTCTTTATTTATCTTTGCCTTGATGTTCCGGTCGGCGGAGCAGCTTACTCCGAGGCCTATAGGACAGCTTGCTCCGTGGCGCGGCAGACGGATCACACGTATGTCATGGGCGAAATACTTACCTCCGAACTGCGCTCCGAGACCGATTTTATGAGCCTCTTCGAGCAATTGGTTTTCCAATTCGACATCACGGAACGCACGTCCGGTCTCATCGCCCGTAGTAGGCAGATTGTCGTAGTAGTGCGTCGAGGCAAGTTTTACTGTGAGAAGGTTTTTCTCTGCCGATGTGCCGCCTATGACAAAAGCGATGTGGTAAGGAGGACATGCGGCCGTGCCGAGCGTCTTCATCTTCTCGACGAGGAACGGAACAAGAGTGCCCGGATTTTGTATTCGTGCCTTGGTTTCCTGATAAAAATATGTCTTATTGGCCGAACCGCCGCCTTTCACCACACAAAGGAACTTGTACTCGTCACCCTCCGTGGCCTCAATATCTATCTGGGCCGGCAGGTTGCAGCGTGTGTTAACCTCGTCATACATATTCAACGGAGCATTCTGCGAATAGCGCAGATTCTCTTCAGTGTATGTCTTGTAAACGCCTTTCGACAGTGCCTCCTCATCACAGAAGCCCGTCCATACATGCTGTCCTTTCTCGCCGTGTATAATGGCAGTACCGGTATCCTGGCAGAAAGGCAACTTACCCTTGCATGCCACCTCGGCATTGCGCAGGAATGTGAGTGCCACATATTTGTCGTTATCACTCGCCTCGGGATCTGTCAGAATCTTGGCTACCTGCTCATTATGCGAGCGGCGCAGCAAGAAATTGACGTCACGAAACGCAGCATTGGACATCATCGTCAACGCCTCGGGAGCTATTTTAAGAATTGTCTTGCCCTCAAACTCGCCAAGCGATATGCCTTCTTTCGATAACAGATAATACTCCGTGGTGTCTTTACCGGTCTGAAACATCGGAGCGTACTTAAATTCAGGTGTTGTTGCCATATTTAATTATATTGTTTAAGAATGCGGAGACGGTAAGACTTGGTGCCAAGCACATGTCAGTCCGCATTTGTTAATATTCTATTTCCTTAATCCTATTGTTTTTGAAACAATGCGCCAATATCAGATAGAGAGTCTGTCAATATCCGAAAATTTCGTCTGTGGTCACGCGACGGATAGGCGCTATCTTCTCCAAAGACTTGATATCAAGCTCTTTCTCATCGCCGAGTATCATGTAAAGATACGGCTTTGACGCCATGCGCTCACGCTCAAACTCAACCACGTCGCTGAGTTTCACCGACGGAAGGGCATTGTATATCTTTTCATTTATATCATAGTCGATACCTAAGTTTTTCGCTTTTATATAAGCGTTGAGTATTCCGAACTTGGTGGTCCGTGCGGCGGCAAGACGCTTTGTCAGAGCCTGCTTTGCCAATTCAAACGCCTTTTCAGACTGAGGGATAGTATCAATGATGCCATTAAATGCGTTGATGCAATCAAGCAACTTGTCGTTTTGTGATATAATATGCGTCACCGTGAACTCCGGATGCCCCTTACGAGACGGGGTGAAATAATTTGCCCATGCGTTGTAAGCAAGCGCACGGCTCTCACGCAGTTCCTGAAAAACAACCGAATTCATGCCTCCACCGTAATATTCGTTGAACAACGACACCAGAACCTCCTTATCGGGAGACCACATCCGACCTTCATTATGACACTGGCGCATGTATATGTTCTTTGCCTCATACGGCGCGATGAGTATCTCGTTCCTGGGCGTCTGTTGCTCGGTATACTCTTTTCCTGTGGGCACAGGCATGAGTTTCTTCGCCGTTTTGTGATGTTTGTCCACTGCCGATATAACTTCTTCCATCTCAGCCGGACCACAATAATATACTTCGTGCTCATAGTTCCGAATAGCCTTGACCATATCTATAAGCTCCCGGGGATTTCTTTCAAGCAGCGCTTTGTTGCCCGGCACGTTGCGAAGCGCGTTATACGGACCGTAAAGGCCATACATATAAAGAGCAGAGAAATTTGCCTTCTGATCGAGTTTCTTGTCCTTTCGTGTCTTTATCTCCACATCGACATACTTACGGTAAGCAGCCGTGTCAACCTTGGCATTTGCCAGAAAGTCTTCGGTGAGGGCGAGAGCCTCGGCCATATTGTCGGCAAGTCCCGACACTATGATATTCATAGAGCCTGCGCCTACGCTCACATTATACTTACAAGCAAGACTGTAAAACTTCTTTTTAAGCTGTTCTGCCGTCATCTTAGACGTGCCGAGATAATCAAGATAATCGGCCGCAAAAGGCAACCACATATCGCTTTCCTCTCCAAAACCATAGCGGAAACAGAGCGTGAAAGTACCGTTTGTCGTATTCTTGACATACATCACCGGCATGCCCTTCTTCGTTTTTCCATACGACAAGTCAGTCTTGAAATCAAGGAAACGCGGTTGTATCGGTTCAGGGATGCTGTTGAGCATGTCTCCTACAAACTTACTCTGCATATCCCTGTTCGCCGGAATGGCCGTAATCTGCGGCTTATCAATCTTTCGCAATGTGCCGTCCTCACCTGTACGCTTGTACACTGCCACGTAATTATCACCGAAATGGCGGTTGGCGAAGTCTATTATATCTTTCTTTGTAAACTTAGACATGCGGTCAAACTTGGTCACCACACGTTCCCATTCAATGTTATTTATGAATGCGTCGACATACATGTCAGCCCTTTTGCCATTGTCTTCGATATTACGATAGTAGTTCAATTTGAGATTGTTTATCACCGACCGTATCAAATCGTCATCAAAATCGCCTTTCCTCAACTTGCCAATCTCATCGAGCATCACGGTCTTTACTTCATCAAGTGTCTGCCCCTCTTTAGGCCGTCCGTAAAGAACAAGCATCGAATACTCATTCAGAAACGAGTGGAAAGCGCCAGCCTCGGCACACAACATATTCTGGTTTATGTCAAGGTCGAACATTCCGGCTGTACCGTTTTGAAGAAGATAAGACAACACTTCTACCGTATCCGCTTGGGCGGAAGCGGCTTTGTCGAGTTGCCATGCAAGCATTAAAAGCTCTGCTTCCTTGCCTATTACGGTCGTATCCACCGGCACTGTCAGTTTCTTTACCGGCTCATATTCAGGAAACGAGAGATTGGGATCTGCCTTCCAACCGCCGAAATAACGATCTATTACCTCTACCGTACGCTCCGGATCAAGATCACCCGAAAGACAGATGGCCACATTGTTCGGAACATAATACTTCTTGAAATAGTTCTTTATGTTTACAATCGAAGGATTTTTAAGATGTTCCTGCGTTCCTATCGTAGTCTGGGTGCCGTAAGGATGATTGGGAAACAACTTGGCAAACATAGCCTTCCACACCTTCGACATGTCATTGGCTATACCTATATTATACTCCTCATATACCGCCTCAAGCTCAGTGTGGAAACCTCTTACAACCATGTTTTGAAACCTGTCGCTCTGTACTTTCGCCCAGTTCTCAACCTCGTTAGACGGTATATCCTCTGTATAACAAGTCACGTCGTTGCCCGTATAGGCATTGGTGCCCTGCGCTCCGATTGCCGACATCAGTTTGTCATACTCATTGGGGATATTGTATTGTGCCGCGACCTGTGACAAACTGTCGATCGCACGATAGCAGCGGCGACGGTCTTCGGGATCGGTAAGAGTGCGATATACCTCATAACGGTTTTGAATGGAGTCGAGCAGAGGCGCCTCTTTGGCTGCGTCCGATGTACCGAAACTTGTCGTTCCCTTGAACATTATATGCTCGAGATAATGCGCCAAGCCTGTCGTTTCCGCCGGATCGTTGCGGCTTCCGGTACGCACGGCGATATACGTCTGTATGCGCGGCTTCTCCTTGTTGACCGAAAGATATACTTTCAGTCCGTTATCGAGAGTATATATGCGGGTGTTCATCATGTCACCTCTCACGCTCTCATACTTGTAATCCTTTGCCTGAGCCGCCATCGACACTATAGCCATAAGACAGGCGGCCGCCATTGATTTCATGTTCATCTTAATATGTCATTTTATTGATTGTCAACACAATGCCAACTTAGAGTTGCAAAGTTAGTGTTTTTTGTCCATACCACAAAAAAACTTGACACGTAATATATTCTTTATCACCTCGACAACATGCCAAACGACACGCATCCGCCTAATTAATCTTAGACAGAAAGTCGTTCAGCACGTCTTCGTCCACATCTCCAAGGGCAGCTTCCTTCTCCGCATCGCGGGCTATAGCGGCAAGCCATGCGTCGCGGGCGGCCCCCCCGTCGGCGGCAATACGCTCCATATCATCGGCCGACAAAATATCAATACCGTAATAATCGAGCAACATCCCGTAAGTCATGTTCCACCTATAATCGGCATACCGCTCGTGCATCGCCTTGAAGCGGCTTTCGATTTTCTCTACGCTATCCGTCTCTCCTGTCTTTATATCGTCTGCCAGCCTATCCGTTTCCGACTTTGGCACCAACAGTCCGGCAAGGTCCGTCCATTCCCCCGTGCCCGTCATACCGCGCGGAAGATCACCCGGACAGTTCCTCACGACATCTGCGAAATACATTTTCAATGCCATGTCATACCATAAAATACCTTTCACCAACGAGCCGTGCCGTATCGTGCAACCGCCGTATCGGTACTCGGCCATGACATCCCCCTGCTCGGAACGCAGTTTTTCGAGCAGTTTCTTTCCAGCCATCACCTTGCGTATGGTATATGGACTGAGCCAGTCGAAATTCACTATGCTTTTTCTGTCGGCATGCGGCCGCATGTCACGCTTCGGCCATTTGGACGTGTCACGGTACGTGCCAACAGTGGCGAGATTGCATCCCGGCACAATGAATGTCTTGTCGCCTGACGCTATGATATATGAGAAAGGCAGGTCTGAAGTGTCAGGATGATTGGAGATCTTACCCATGCACATGGTAAACGCCCCGATGGCAGCCGGCATAAGTATATGAGCCCCGCTCGCCGTCTTCGAGCCACGCTCCAACGTTCCATAATGTATTGGACCTATCTTATAGGCATGATTGCTGTAATTCGTTCCCGAACCGGCATTATAGAACGACAGTCGGCCGCCGATAAGAAGCGTAGATTTGTGATGGCTCACGGTGAAAGGCCCGCAGAACGCCGCGCAGGCCTCACCGTTATCCATATATGAGTTTGCAAAGAACACACTGTTTTCCGCCGAAAAACCTTTTCCTATATGACAGGCCTCACCCACGAAACAGTTGTCTGTTTTCGCACCATTGAGCACCGAAGCTCCGGCTGCCACTATCGTGTTCTCGCATATCACGTCATTTCCTATATATACTCCCGAGTCTCCACTGCCGGTCAGGGTGCAGTCAACAAGACGCGAAGCGCAGTTTATCTCGCAGTCATCGCTTGCGCACACGTTGACAATCTCACGCGAGTTCACTATCTTTACCCTGTATCCCACGGTGCTTTGCTCCGGCCGGCATCTTTCCGCTTGTCGCTTTATGATGTCCCTCAACGCAGCCCACAGTTGTTTGTCGCCGGCCGCTTCCACCATGAAAGCAGCCATCTGGCTCGTCAACCCGTCATACAGTATGACGTTTCCGTCACCTGCCTCGTTCATCACCGATATTGTGTTGCCGCACCCATAGGTAGCACCCTCCACGGTAGTCATCACTCCGACATTGGATATATAGCACTCCTCTCCTATCACATAGCCGCTGATGTGGTTGCCTATATTCTCTATAAGGCAGTTATCGCCTATGGTAACGTTGCGCAACGTGGCATTACTTATACCCGAATGACGCATGAAACCCTCTTCAACCTCTATATGCTTGTCGAACACTCCCAGGTTGATCTCCCCGTAAAAAGCCACTCTCCTGACATAATCGGGAGTGAAATCATCGGCCACAAACACCGTGTTCCAGTCTTCGGCAGTACACCCGTTACTTTCGAGAACCGTTATCTCATCGAGAGTAAGGCTTCTGTAATTGTCATTCATAGTCTTGATACAGGAAATCATTGTACGGATACTTCTGTACGTGCAACTCGCGCACACGCTTGTAAAGCACATCACGCAACTCGTCTATATTCTGTTTCTCGCGAGCCGATATGAAAAGGCAACTGTCGTCCATCTTAGCCATCCACGTCTTGCGCAGCTCATCAAGCGTTACGTTCTCTTTCGTCGGTGGCGTGAGGTCGTCAGGTTCTTTCTCAACCCATGTATAGGCATCGATCTTGTTGAACACTATCATCGACGGTTTGTCGGCACACCCGAGTTCACCCAGTGTCTTTTCCACCACGCTTATTTGTTCCTCGAAGTCGGGATGCGATATGTCCACCACGTGAACGAGCAGGTCGGCCTCGCGCACCTCGTCGAGCGTCGACTTGAACGAGTCCACCAAGTCTGTCGGCAACTTACGGATAAATCCAACGGTGTCGGCCAAAAGGAAAGGCAGATTGTCTATCACCATCTTGCGCACCGTGGTGTCGAGAGTGGCGAACAACTTGTTCTCCGCAAACACCTCGCTCTTCGCCAGCAGGTTCATTATCGTCGACTTGCCGACGTTGGTATATCCCACGAGCGCCACACGGATCATGCGCCCCCGGTTTTTCCGCTGAGTGGTCTTCTGCCTGTCAATCTCCGTGAGACGTTGCTTCAGCAGCGTTATGCGTTGCAAGATTATGCGGCGGTCCATTTCGAGCTGTGTCTCTCCCGGACCGCGAAGCCCCACACTACCCTTTCCGCCACCGCCGCCGGAGCCGCCACCCTGTCTTTCGAGGTGTGTCCAAAGCCGTTGCAGTCGCGGCAGCATGTATCGGTGCTGTGCCAGTTCGACCTGTGTCTTGGCTTCAGCGGTCTGTGCCCGCATGGCAAATATATCGAGAATTAGCGATGTACGGTCGAGTATTTTCACTTTCAGTTCTTTCTCGATGTTGCGCATCTGCTTGGCGGTCAACTCATCATCGAATATAACCATACCAACCTCTCGCTCAGCTTCCTCCTCGTCTTCTATGTATTTCTTTATCTCTTCCAGTTTTCCCGAGCCCACGTATGTCACCGAACTCGGGCCGGCCACCTTCTGCGTGAACCGCTTTACAGTGACGGCGCCTGCCGTATCGGCGAGAAATTCAAGCTCGTCGAGATACTCTTTTGTCTTGGTTTCGTCCTGGTCTTTGGTCACAAGGCCAACAAGTACGGCTGTCTCAGCCTTTGCTTCCGATATAACAAATTCTTTCATTAATCTTCCTTTCTGTTTTTAATACAATCCGGACACATTGTCTTTTCCGTCCGGCATCACTTTCGTCTATCATCACATACACGTCTTATAGTACGGCTATCATACGGAAATGGACATTGTTCACATCATGAATCGCACCCGTCGAACAATCTATCCCTTGGGGGGTATCCGCTTCATGGCTTCATCGCCGTACTGTCAGGTTTCAGTTAAATCACATAAGCCTATAATCTTTATTTTATACAATAATGTCCATTGTCTCACCGCTTTGAATATCCCAACACGGCAAGCCTGCCAGATATACATCGGGCCTGCCATCGAAAAAACGCTCCATCACGACAAGAAGGAGACACTTGCCGAAACGTCGCCTTTACCTTTTGCAAAGATAACGCAAGTTGAGTGAAGCACAAAATTATTTATCGGCTTTTAAAGCATAAATTAACGAGAAACGGCAATCACAACGGCAAAAAACAGATGATAAAGACTAAAAGAACGGAAACGAAATCGCTTACGGCATGATGAAAAACCACCCATCCGACCGGGCACATGTAAAATAGTTTCACAATCGAACCTGTGATTTTTTATACAGTTCAAAAGTTAAAAACGACAAGTATTTACTTTGTTTTTTGACAAAACACTATTTACCGACAGTAAATTTCCGGAAATTTCAACCAAAACGGAAGTTATTTTGCATTCAGATACCGGTTGGCATGCAACGGGATACCCGTTGCGATGCGTTTAGACACCCGTTGCATTGCGTTCAGATACCCGTTGCACGGCAACGGGTATCTGAACGCAGAGCGAATAACAGCCGGAAACAACAAAAAAAGGCTTCCGGCACAAAGTACCGGAAGCCTGACAAACAGGCGGCAAGGCAAACGATATGTGCCGACGGCCTGCAAAACCATGAGCAATCACGGTCTATGGGGACAAAAAGAGAATTGTGCCATCTTTCTGTTTTATCAAAAAACACGGTATGCCCGAATGTATCTCCATGCAAACCGATAACGCGTCAGCACTGCCACAAGAACCTGTTTTGTAATTTTTTATCATAAGATTATCTTTTAACACCATTTCTGTCGCTACAAATTTACAATAAAACATCATCAGATAAAAGCAATATCACGATACACTTCACTATACATCACATGAAATAAAGATATACGCCAACTCCATATCTCCGACGCATTACGGCATACGTCGGAGATTTGACCGCAAGACGTTAAACCTTTCGCCACGCCGGACATCACAATAAAATATAAAAGAATAAATACTGACCATACATTAAACAAATCGAATGAAACGAATTCTTATTTTCACGCTTCTCGCCTTAGGTGGTCTTTATGCGTGGAGCCAACCGCGGTATGACATGAAGAATATCGTGAGGGAACAACTCAACAGAGGTGTTGTGGCAATAAAACAGGACAACGGTAACGTGATAGTAAGCTGGCGCATACTTACAAGCGACGGCAAAGGAGAGCCATTCGACATCTACCGTAACGGGGTTAAACTGAACGACCTGCCCATGACGGACGGCGGAACTTTCTTCACAGACAAAAAACCGTTGTCGGGCGATGTGACATACGAGGTGAGAGGCGGTGGAAAAGACGGTTCATATATATTGAAGGCCGACGCTCCGGCAGGCTACCTGCCCATAGCGCTGCAAAAGCCGGCAGACGGCATCACACCGGACGGACGCACATACACCTACTCGGCAAATGACGCGAGTGTTGGCGATGTGGACGGAGACGGACAGTATGAGATAATACTGAAATGGGATCCGTCCAACTCGCACGACAACGCGCATGACGGATTTACCGGCAACACGATCTTTGACTGCTACCGCCTGAACGGCGAACGCCTGTGGCGAATAGACATGGGCAAAAACATACGCAGCGGAGCACACTATACGCAGTTTATAGTATACGATCTCGACGGCGACGGACGGGCGGAAGTGATGATGAAGACTGCCGACGGCACTATAGACGGAAAAGGAAAAGTGATAGGCAATGCCGACGCCGATTGGCGTCACGGCGTCAATGAAGCTATGGCCCACTTCGACAAGAACCGTGAAAGAGCGGTGAAAGAGGTACGGGAAAGAGAGAGGATGCGCCGCGAATGGGAGGAGATGCGCAAACAGGATAAACGCCACGACACGGGCACTAAAGATAAGAAAGGAAAGAAGAACAGCAACCGCCAATGGCAGCGCACTCCGTGGCCGGGAGTTGGTTTCAGGTCGGGAAAGATACTCGAAGGTCCCGAGTATCTCACGGTGTTCAACGGACTGACCGGAGAAGCGATGGCCACAGTCGACTATATCCCGGAACGTGGCGACATGAGCGGTTGGGGCGATGAGAAAGCCAACCGCTCGGACAGATACCTCGCCGCCGTGGGCTATTTCGACGGACACAAGGCAAGCGCCGTTTTCTGCCGCGGATATTACACACGCACCGTAGTCGCGGCATGGGACTGGGACGGCAAGACACTGACAAACAGGTGGACATTCGACACCAACGACGAGCGTTGGCGTTCGTATGCAGGCCAGGGCAACCACAACATCCGTGTGGCTGACGTGGACGGAGACGGACGCGACGAGATAACATACGGCTCGATGGCCATAGACCATGACGGGACGGGACTGTACAACACGGGCATGGGACACGGCGACGCAATGCACCTTACGGTCTTCGACCCGACAAGCGACAAGCTGCAACTGTGGGACTGCCATGAGAACAGGCGAGACGGAAGCGAACTTCGAGACGCCGCTACTGGCAAGATCATATTTCAAATAAAAAGCGGATTCGACGTGGGGCGGTGCATGGCTGCCGACATCGACCCGACAAACCCGGGACTGGAAATGTGGAGTTCGGACAGCCACGGTATCAGAAACATAAAGGGCGAACAAGTGTTGCCGGCCAAGGCAAAAAAACAGATGAAAGCGAAACAGGCCGACAGCGACGCGGCAGCGTCCGCCAATGACAACACAGCCCTATACTACCGCGGCGCACGGGTATCGACAAACTTCGGAATATGGTGGGACGGAGACCTGTTGCGCGAATTGCTCGACCACGAGACCGTGACGAAATACGACTGGCAGACCGGACGCACGTATCCGCTTATAAAGTTCGAGGGTTGCAGGTTCAACAACGGCACGAAGTCAAACCCGTGCCTGAGCGGCGACATTATCGGTGACTGGCGGGAAGAGGTCATAACCCGCACGGAAGACAGCAACGAACTGCGCATATATGTATCTACCGTTCCCACAGGACACCGCATCAACTGCCTGATGGAAGACATGCCCTACCGCCTGAGCATGGCAACGCAAAACGTGGGATACAACCAACCGCCACACACGGGCTTCTACCTGGGCCCAGACAAATCGGCTGTAGAATTTCTGAAATAAAAGCATTAAAATGCGTTCATAACGAACAAAATCACCGATATATGTACGATTGTCATATATCGGTGATTTTGTTTATTCCTATATTTGCCACCGTAAACAATAATTGATAACCCAAAACAAACTTAACCGATCGTATGAGAAAAACTATCATTGCCTTGATCATGGCAACAGTATTGCCATGTGCCACGCAAGCACAACGCATACAGCAGAAACTCGGACGCGCAGTAGTGGCTGTGACCGACAAGGGGCAGAATGTGCTCGTATCATGGCGAAAGCTGGCGCAAGAGCCGGAAAACATAACTTACAACATCTACAAAAGAAGCGGAGGAACGGGAGAATACACAAAAGTGAACGCTGAGCCTGTGAAGAAAACAAACTTCAAGACCACACGCAGCGCAATCCCATACGGTAGCGAACTGGCCGTGACTACGGTGAGCGGCGGTGTGGAGAGCGCCAAGAGCGCACCATTCATGTTCAAGGAACAGGCATATAAAGATGTATTTCTGGACATAGATTTCGAGACAACCATACTGAATCCTGACGACTATAAGGTAAAATACGCATGGCCGATGGATCTCGACGGTGACGGAGAGTTTGACGCTGTGTTGGTAGACCGCCTGTTCACCGGCGACATACTCACAGGAAGCCATAAGATACAAGCCTATACATTCGACGGCAGGTGCCTATGGACGATAGACATGGGACCGAACGTCGACATCTGCGCAGGACAGAACGACATGGTTGTGGCTTACGACATCAACTGCGACGGCAAGTGCGAGGTGATAATAAAAAGCTCGGACGGAACCCGTTTCTGGGACAGCCAAGCGAATACATGGGGAAAATACGCCAATGGCAGCGAAACGGCCGACACGGACGGTGACGGAATAACCGACTATCGGAAGCAGGGCAAGCGCAATCCGCCGTTCTACGTATCCGTGGTAGACGGGCGAACGGGAGCGGAAATCGCCTGCAACGAACTGAAATATGAGGAAGTAAAAGACGGTGCCGACAGCTACGGACGAGACAACAGAACCGACTATATGGACGACAACCACGGCACTGAGTATGCTTTCCTGTGCGGACATTTCGCCATCTGCTACTTCGACGGTGTACATCCGTCGCTCGTGATGGAATGCCTCAACAGGACAAAGAGCGACAAGAAACACCATAACTACGTATTCGCATGGGGATATGACTGGACTGGCGGCAAGCCGTCTGACTGGCACCACTACTATACATGGAGCCGAAACGACAAGACCCCGTGGCCGGCAGAGTTCCACCAACTGCGCGTGGCCGATACCGACGGTGACGGAATAGACGAGATGCTGCAGGGCGGTTTCGGAGTAAATCCGAGAAAAGGGATGGTGTTCAGTGCCGGAATAGGACATGGAGACCGCTTCGACGTGAGCGACATAGATCCCGACAGGCCAGGCATGGAGGTATTCGCCATACAGCAGTCGGAACTGATGGGACAGGTGCTCTACGACGCCGCGACTGGCGAACACATCAAGGAATGGTACCTGCCGAGCGTATTCGACGTGGGACGCGGGCGCTGCATGGACGTTGACGGCGGGCACAAAGGCTATGAAATATTCTCGCTGCTGCCCAATCTGTACGACTGCAAAGGCAACGTGATAAAAGAAGGTACGACCACATACCCCATGGAAGGCTCATGGTGGGACGGCGATCTGCAACGCGAACTGATAGGAACCCCTGGCGGAAGCGGCTACGGATCTAACGTAATGATAACGAAATACAACGGAACAAGACTCATAGAGTTCTCGAAAGAAAGTTCATGGGCGGTACATTCGGGCTGGGCAAACCGTCCGGCGTTTATGGGAGACATCATCGGCGACTGGCGCGAGGAAATAATACTGATGAAACAGAACGAAGAAACAAGTACAGGTATAATAGGATACTCTACCGACATAGAGTCAGATTACAGTTTCTACACTCTGCAAGAAGACCCGCACTACCGTCTTGACTGCACTACGAGAGGATACTACCAGATGCCGTGCACAGGCTTCTATCTCGGCGGAGACATGCCATATCCGCCACTGCCGCCGACAATGGTGACCGACCTGAGATGGGCATCTGGAAACGCCTGGGGCACGACTGCGTCAAGCGGAACTTTCAAATCTTTCGACATGACCGCCACGAAAGGATATGCCGACGGCAACAGCATAATATTCGACATCAGCGGAGACAACTCGTCGGCAATATCCATAAACGGCAATCTGAAACCCAAATCAGTGTATCTGATAAATCCAAAGGGCCATGACTATACGTTCAACGGCAACGGAACACTGTCCGGCGACATGAACCTATACAAATCACTGCTTGGAACAGTCACGTTCGACAACAACCTTGAATACACAGGTACGACAGTGATAAGCGAGGGTACACTATTCGTGAACGGAAAAATAACCGGCAACGTATCTCTCAGAGCAAAAGGAACACTGGGCGGAAACGCCATCATAGACGGTGATGTAAGTTTTGAAAAAGCACTCAACTACGAGGGATGCCGGCTCATGCCATCAGGTAAAGACGGCACAATGACATTCAACAGGAGTCTCACACTTCCGGGAGATGTATATATAGAGGTACAGGCGGGAGAAGGAAAAGCAGGCCGGCTGATAATAAACGGAGATCTTACACTTGACGGACAGAACACATTTACAGTCAATCATGACGGCATTGCCGAGGGCGAATATATCTTGGCCGAATGCACCGGCAGACTGACGGCAGACGCAACGAAAATCAAAACCCGCGGACTCGTGGGACAAAACTATGACATACGTGTTGAAGACAACCGCATAACACTCACCATCAACGGCACACGCACTCCGGCGGAAAATGTCACATGGACCGGAAACGAAAACAATATATGGGACTACAAGAGCGAGAATTTCAGTGTCGGAGGCTCAGCCACACCGTTTGTCAAGGACGACAAAGTGGTATTCGACGACCAATCTGGCAACAGAAACATCACTATAAATGAAATGATGGTGACCGACGGCGTGACATTCGACATAAACAACGGCACTTATTCGCTAAGCGGCAACGGAGGAATCAGCGGTAACGGAGGCGTGACAAAGAACGGAAAAGGCGAGGTACGCATGGATTTGAAAAACAGCAACTACACCGGACAAACCGTTGTGAACGACGGAACACTGACTATAACCAATATCTTTGACGGGGGACAAAAGAGCGCTCTCGGAGCTGCCACGGCAGAAGAAGGAAACATCAGACTGAATGGCGGAACACTGAAAATGGATGCCGATAACATGGCAACCGACCGAATAATCACCGTAACGGATACGGCGACCATAAACGTAGCCAACAGCAAAGGCTCACTTTCGCTCAAAGGAACAGTAAAAGGCAGCGGCTATCTCGTAAAAGACGGTCCAGGGCAACTAAACTTCACATATCCAGGCGAAAACAGTTTCGCAGGAATGATATTGAAGCAGGGTATCATAGCACAGGGAGCATGGAACTCAACATTCGGAAAGACCGGTTCGCCAATGAGACTTGAAGGCGGAGAAGTGCAACTGATAAACATGAACAATTCAAGCACAAGGCCTGTATTCAACTATTCCGCGACTGTCGTAGAGGGGAAGAGCTGCACCATAAAAGGCACGACAAGAGGCGCCATCAACGGAAATTTCAAGGGCAAAGGCCGTCTCACGATAGTGTCAACAGGTGTACGCAATGACATAGGAGCTAATTTCTCCGCATTCGAAGGCACACTGACAGCACAGGGGGAGAACTTCCGTCTGATGGATAATGTGACAGACATGAGCAAAACAAGCGTTATAATGGATGCCGGTTGTAAAATCGGCCACTATGCCTCTAATGGCTCGGCGGCAAAGGCCATAACGACCAAAATTGGCTCACTGGCATCTGAAAGCGCAGACTGTACGATAGGAAACGGTTCCGACTCTTATGAAATAGGTTTCAAAGAAGAGGATGTCACCTACCACGGTACACTTAAAGCCAAGTCAATAGCAAAGAAAGGAAACGGAACATGGACGCTTACCGCCAACGGAAGCACGTCTAACGTTGATGTATACGCTGGCACACTGCAATTATACAACAGCCCGTATTCCGTCAATCCGGAAGGATTTACATCGGGAACCGTGACGGTAAGAGACGGCGGAACGATCACAGGTACCGGATCGGCAAAGAATATTACCGTAAACAAAGGCGGCACTGTTACAGCCGGATACAACAACGGGTATGGCACTTTGAAAGCCGCCGGTAATGTAACGATGAACGCAGGAAGCACAATTGCGGTCAAAGCAGGTCTCAGTAGCTCCGGAAGCGCGGTCAACGACGCTTTCAAACTGATGGGAACCACAACCCACAACGGTGATACAATCATTGTGATATTATCTCCTCAAAGAACACTTACGGCCGGTGAAGAACTAAAAATATTTACCGGCAATGGCGTTCAAACAGGTTCTTACATTCTGAAAACCGTATCGGAAAACCAAGTCATCGAATGGGATGACTCGCAACTGCTGACCGACGGTATCCTGAAAGTGGCTTCGGCAATCACAGACATAAAGGGCATCACCGGTTCTTTCGGCAATGAGACGGAAGTGGATGTATACTCAACGGACGGTGTGCTGCTGAGAAGTAAAGTCAAACAGTCTGCCGCTCTTGACGGACTCTGCCGCGGGGTGTATGTCATCAACGGACATAAGATAATGAAAAAATAATGTTGTAATAATAGTATCAAAGCAAAGCCGATGAATGTCGGGCTATCCGATGCCTGATATTTATCGGCTTTAAATAAATGTAACGGAAAGCATTCACAAACGGAAATAGCTTATACACAATGTCAAACAAGTCATAGTTACATGTAAAACGAGTCGCATAATTTCATAATGACATATATAAAGCAATTCGCAAACACCGGCAAAAACAATCGAATAACAAACATTCGAATAACAAATGAAAACATATTATGAACAAACTGAAACTATTCGCCATCGCTATTATCTTTTGTGACATAGGAGCATCAGCCCAAAAACAGGCAAGCGTGTTTATCACTGCCGGCCAATCAAACGCCGACGGACGGGTATACAACACCGAGGTACCGGACTATCTGAAAGCAGGATACGGATATTTGCATTTCAAAAACGTGACAAACGCAAGCAACGGGATATTTGAGAAAAGAACATTCGACAATCCGAAAGCACGCTGGGCATTCTGCGATGTTACAAACTACCATATCGAAAAAGCTCTCAAAAAAGATTTCTATGCTATAAAATGCACGTATGGAGGTACTTCGATAGATACTTCAGCCACTGTGGCGAGCAAGCCTGTGTGGTGTGCCGACAAGGAATGGATAAACCGAACAGGTGCCTATCGCGGTGATATAAACACAGGAAAATCACTTACCAAATCACTTACCGACGGTTTTGCCGACTGTGCCGACATTACGTTGACCGAACTAAAAGACGGATTCGACGTTAAAGCCATCATGTGGCATCAAGGCGAAAGCGACAGAAAACAAGCCGCAAACTACTACAAGAACTTCAAGGACATGATAAACTACATGCGCAACGCCATATACATGAAGACAGGAAAAGAAAAGGACAAGACACTGCCTTTCATCTTCGGAACCGTTCCGCACAAGAGCAGACAATACAGCCGTGAGGTAGAAGAGGCTCAGAAGAGAGTGGCATCAGAACTCCCCAACGTTTATTGTATAGACCTGAGTGATGCCGGACTGCAAGCCGACGGACTGCATTTCGATGCCGCCTGGACCGAATACGTAGGCAAAATGATGTACAATAAACTTGTCGAGCTGAAACTCGTGAAAGGCAAAAAAGTCAAGATAGAGAAGCCGTAGTCTTCCCATACTTGCTCGGCACCACCCCATAGCGGGCCTTAAAGCACTTGTTGAAGTACGAAGCATCCTGTATTCCCACCTTGTAACTGACCTCAGACACCGTCATACGCCCCTCTGCAAGCAATTCGGCCGCAATACGCATGCGTTCGTTTTGCAGATATTTATTCGGAGACACTCCGGTGAGCTCCTTTATCTTGGTAAACATTTTGGTACGTCCCATGCCAAGTATTGCCGCCAGCTTATCTACGGTAAATTCCGGATTGCCGATGTGCTGAACCACAATGTGATCTATACGTTCCTTCAATGTCTTGTCGGCATGAGACATGAGCAACGGTGAATTTTCCTGTACTTCGGAATACTTGCCGCTCTTAACGGCAGGATCCACACCTTGACGCACTGCGGCCGGCTTTTTACGGGCATTGTTTATCAACTGCATGGCACGCCCCACGAGCAGTTTGAAATTGCAAGGCTTCACCATATAGTCATCTGCCCCGGCCACATAACTGCGCAAGCGGTGATTCTCGTCGTCGATAGCGGTAAGCATTATCACCGGTATGCGTGACGTGACATCATCGCCTTTCAACTTTTTCACAATGTCATAGCCGGTAGTATCCGGCAACATCACATCACAAACAATAAGCGCCGGAGATGTTGCGGAAATACCGTCGAGCGCAGCCTGCCCCGTCATATAACCCACAGCATTGAAATATACGCCTATCTCGGCACAAATCTGGGCCATCATGTCCGGGTCGTCCTCTACCACAGCCACCGTAATATCATTTATGGCATCAGGTCTCAACTCGCGTATTATCTCATTATCGGCCGATGTATTCTCCTCATTCTCCGTCTTCTTCACGGCAGATGATTTTTTATAGTCTTCTTTCGAGTACGCGCTTGCCACAGAGGGCAGCATGAACGTAAATACCGAACCTGTCCCATTATCCACAGGCCGATATTCGAGTGTACCTTTATGCAGCTCCGCCATCCGGTGAGATGTATACAAACCGATTCCCATTCCACCGCTCGAAGCATACCCGCGCATGAATGGTTGAAACAACTGTGCCATCTGCTCGCAGCTCATTCCCGGTCCGTCATCCTCTACCGAGAATGACAGCCACTCATCATTTTTACGCAAAGAGACTCTCACCTGCCCACGCTCAGGAGTATATTTGATAGCGTTGCTTATGATATTATACACTATTGTCTCCACCATCTGATGATCGAACGGCACACCATATTCCCTGGCAAACGGAGTGAATGTGAAACTTATGTCTTTCTGCTTTGCCATAGGCCAAAAGTCATTGTATATATCCTTTACAAAAGCAATGATGTCTCCTTCTTCCACGTTGAGCCTCATGTTTCCGGTATTAACCTTCCTGAACTCCATCAGCATGTTCACAAGACGCAACAGCCGTTTAACTCCACGACGAGCTGTCTGCACGGCGGCTTTCGAAGTACCGGCCTCGCCCGCCTGCAGTTTATCCACAGCTCCTTGGATAATGGCAAGAGGAGTACGGAACTCATGTGTTATATTAGTGAAAAATCCGATACGGAACTCGGTCATTTCTTTCTCGATCCTCATTTGCTGATTCAGTCGCAGACGCTCACGGGCATTATGGTAAAGATATATCCCGAAAGCCGCGGCAATAACAATATAGACCATCCAAGCCCAGACCGTGCCATACCAAGGCCGGCGAATGACTATCGTCAGGGTGCTCTCCCCACTCCATTTGTTGTTACTCAGCGAGCGGATGTGAAATATATATGTGCCGGGGGCGAGGTTGCCATACTCCACATGATTGACGCTTGTCGCCTGGCGCCACGTCTCGTCAAGACCTTCAAGATAATACTGATATAACGATGAGTTGATTTCCGCATACTCGAAATTAGAGAATGAAAGCGAGATCGTGTTCTCATTGTGACCCAATGTTATCTTGTCCGAGCGATGTACAGACACAGCCATATCCTCATTGTCACCGAGCGGTATGCCGTTCACTCTCATATCCGTTATCACCGCCTGTGCCGCGGCATTACCGTCACTATCGTAATTACGGCGCGGAGTAACAACGGTAAGTCCCTGACGTGTGCCGAATAGCAGCCTGCCGTCATCAAGCCTCAGCGCACAGCCCTCTGAATAGATATTCCGCTCGAGTCTGCTGTCAAACCGATAGGTTTTAACTTTCATGTCATCACCGTATATTCTCGACATTCCACTCTCCGTCGCGACCCACACACTGCCATAGTCATCGCGAATTATTGAGTTTATAGTGTTATCGGCCAGCCCCTCTTTGGTTGTCACCGTGCGGCACTCCATCATCCTCATGTCTTTCGAGAATCGGCATTTTACAAGTCCGCCGCCTTTTCCTCCCGCCCACAGACAACCGTCTATATACCTGATACAACGCATCTCGTCTATCGGGAAATCGCTGTTCATGGTATTGAAACACTTGAAATCGGCGTTCTTTATGTTCTTTTTCTTGGTATCAACGGCATACAATCCGTTGCTCGTGGCTATCCACAACCAACCGTCCGGCGAAAGTTCAAGCTGATGTTGCCGTCCCTCGTTGATGTTACGGTACAGTAATCTGTCGAACAACAGACGCCCGTCAGCTGTCAACGCTTTGGTGACAATCAGTCCTTCCTCATAAGAAGCAAGCCATACACGCCCCATGCTGTCCTGCTTTATGTCGTAAAAATCGTTCGACGGCACATGGTACGTCTTCTCATATTTACTGTAATAATCCCCGTCCACATAAAGACCGTCGCCTCTTGTAGCCATCCATTTCCTCCCGTCTCTATCCACAAGATAAGCGAATACACATGCTTTTGTCTCTCCCTGAGGCTCTATGGATCGGACTTTCGAGTCCAACCGATACAGCTTATTGTCCTTTGTGCTTACCAATATGCTTCCATCCTCGTCACGTGCGGTCATACGCACATAATTGGACCAGTCGCCCACACGCCCCGGAACTGGCATCAGAAACGACGCCATGGCATTGTGAGACACCGATATGCACGACACTCCGGCCTGATCTTGAGTAACCCACAGATTTCCTCTGCGGTCTATCATTATGTTCATCAGATAGTTATTATCTATCACCGGATGAGGGTCATCGGCCGAGAAACGCCTCAACGCACCACTCTCATGATGATAAACAAAAAGGCCATTACCATAAGAAGCGATGTAAAAAAGACCGTCATCTCCACGCCTTACCTTGTATTTGCGCTTCCGTTCAGCCGTAAACCTCACATCGGGAAGAAGCGACAGTTCTTTCATACTGCCGTCGGGAGCGAATATCCACAGCCGTCCCGTACTGTTTGACTCAAAGAAATATCCGTCTACGGAGTCGAGCAGCAATCCGTTCGGCACTTGATATTCCTCCGGTTTATCTACCTCAAACGTGTTAAGATCAATACTATAAGTACCTATTCCGAATATCATCCACTTGTCGCCCCACACGAAATTACTCCTAACTGTCTTCACCGTGCCGAGCACTTTGGGTATAACCATACGGCGAAGGAGTCTACCCTTGGGTGAAAACATCTCCACGGTATTGTTCTCCGACAGACATAATATATTGCCCCGCCACGTATTGCCGATGATGTATTCCCTTCCGCCTACAACTGTATGCCATCTACCACCGGTCCCGTACTTCATAAGTCCGCGGGCTGTCAAAGCCCATATACCACGCTTTCCGTCTTCGAGCATTCTCGGCACGTTATCGCTCGGCAACGCACCTGATTTACTTGTATAGTCCGCGCATGTAAATGTTCCATTATCACATGTAACCTTGCGTATTCCCGAACGTGTGTCATACATCCACATATCGTTGCCCGAACGCAGGAAACGACGGTACGGCCGTGTCTCGTCACCACGCCCTGTGTAGTCGACAAAGCGTCCCGAATGCAAATCATAGCATGCAAAGGCAAATGTAGAGGAATGAATCCACAACATATTGTTCGGCTCGTCCATATACAGATTGCCCGTAGTGGCATCCATCTTCCTCTTTCTGTCGCTACTAAGCGAATAATAATTCACAAACGAATATCCGTCATATCGGCACAGGCCGTATGCGGCTCCCATCCAGACAAACCCGTCTTTATCTTGCAACAAGTCGTAAACAGTGTTACCCGACAATCCGTCCACAGACGATATGCGTCTGCCCGAAAGTGCCATGCCGTCTATATTATCGTCTATTTCCGCCGCAGGCATCACCACAGGCAGAAACGACAATACCATAATCAGTATCGTTTTCAAGTACATTTGTTATTAGTCTTATTTTGCAAAAATACCTTATTTATATGAGTGAAACAAAATAATAGCGTACTATTTTACCGGTTTACGAACAATTCTACCATTTAAATGTACGTAATTATTATTTAATTTGCAGTCAAAACATCATAGCAATGAGAAATATTCTTTTACTTATCGTTCTTTGGACCGGTATCCACGCAAATGCCGCAGGCGAATATGACGTAAGAGACTTCGGTGCGGCAGGCGACGGAAAGACGCTCGACCACGAGGCAATAAACCGGGCGATAGACTCGTGCGAGGCCCGTGGCGGAGGCCGTGTGGTATTGCCGGCCGGCACATATTTGTGCGGAAGCATACGGTTGAAAAACAACGTGGAACTGCACATCATGTCGGGAGCGACCATTCTGGCAGCACCACCATCAATGAAAGCATACGACGAGGCCGAACATTTCGGCGGACCGGAGTACCAGGACGGCGGACACACATATTTTCACAACAGTCTTATATATGCGGTAGGCAAGCAGAACATATCTATTACCGGCCGGGGAATGATAGACGGCAAAGGACTAACAAGAAAAGATACCGAGCGGGCGGGTAACGTGCAGGGCGGAAGCATAGGCACGGGCGACAAGGCAATAGCACTGAAAAACTGTCGCAACACGCTCATCAGAGACGTGACAATATACCGTGGCGGACACTTCGGAATAATAATGACCGGCTGCGATGTCGGCACTGTGGATAACGTGACGATAGACACAAACCGTGATGGTTTCGACATCGACTGCTGCAAATATCTCACGGTTAGCAACTGCAAAATAAACACACCGAGCGACGACGCACTGGTACTTAAAAGCTCATACGCCCTGAAACGACCCGTGCTCTGCGAACACATCACTATCAGCAACTGTGTAATAACAGGATACAAGGTGGGCACACTGCTCGACGGCACATATTTGCCCGAAAAAGTAAACTGGGTGTGCGGCCGACTGAAATTAGGCACGGAGTCGAACGGAGGCTACCGCAACATAGCCGTGACCAACTGCACATTCATGTACAGCAGCGGCCTGGCTTTCGAAGAGGTTGACCAGGGCTTGATGGAAAACATCGTAGTGAGCAACATATCGATGAGCCATGTGCACCACTACCCCATATACATAACCACAGGATGCCGAAATCGAGGCCCGAAAGAGCGGACAGACGTATCGAGCGCAGCCGACATAATGATAAGCAATGTCATGGCAGACGATGTAGACTCGCTGGCCGGCATAATCATCACCGGAATGCCGGGGCATCCCGTGCGCAACATAGCGCTGAGCGACATAAGCATACGATACAGAGGAGGTGGCGCCAAAGAACTTGCATACAAAAACTACCGTGAGCAAGGCACAAACTATCCCGAGCCGAAATTTGCGAAGGAAACACCTGCCTACGGACTATTTGCCCGCCATGTAGACGGTCTCGACATCAGTAACGTAACTTTCCATACGGCAAAGCCCGACTACCGTCCGGCAATTATGCTTGACAACGTGAACAGTGCCACTATCAGCAACCTGAAAGCTCCGGTGGAGAAAGGCGTTAAGAAGATTGTGACTGTACGCAGCAAGAACGTGACTGTGAAATAAACCAAACACAACTTCTTTGGTACGCCCTATAAACTCTTATACCACAACAAAACATACAGACGCTTTACGGCAATATTCATATAAAGGTAAAATCATAGTACAAAAACAATAATAAATACTAACTTCTAAACTATTCTGCCGTCCAAAGCCAGTTTTTTAGGTTTTTGGGCGGCTTTATTTATATATCTCATTTGGCAATTGTATATGCGACCTTAATTAAACGGGAAATAGGTACAAAACGCTTTTATCCCTAAAACAAAATCCATACTCAGACTAAAATCACGCCAAAAGATACTCCTTACGACATGCTTAACAGCATTTCATTCCACAATGGGATTATTATACAAGACAGCGGAAAACAAAAATCGGCGCAACGGGATTTTCGTTGCACCGATTTCACAGCGTAATAGTTTTATGATAACCCAGTTTCAATCATCATGATAAATCCGTTTCAATTAAGAACAAAATACTATACATGACCGCAAGTTTGCTTCTTTAATGAGGCATTTACGGTTTTCAATCTTTTCGTTCACTTATGCTCTTTACGTATGCTCTCCGCTATGACTTCTGCCATACGCTTCGCTCCCTTTTCCGTAGGATGAACGCCATCACGTTGCATCATGTCGGAAGCGGGGTCGACGACCGGATTTAGGTCGATAATACGCAAGTTGTTTTTCTTTGCCACTTTGTTGATAACAGGAATGATATCCGTCGTGATTATGGAATCACGTATCTCGTTATCGTCTTTTTTCCTTTTTGTTCCATCCACCCGCACAGGAGTACAAAGATATATCACCGGCTTTGTGGGCAGAGCCTTCAACTCGTCTATCATCTGTTGCATGTCGCCACGAAACTCCTTGGCGTGCCTGTCCCAGTTTTTAGGTTTACTATCGTTCGTGCCAAGTTTTATCACCACAATATCAGGACTGAAAGCCTTGGCTTCGGTCCATGCCTTCTCTTTCATATAGGGTCGGTCACCGTTGTTAAGCATAGTGCGGCCGCTCACCCCGAAATTTTTCACGAAATAATCTTTGCCCAAAAAGCGTTGAAGCTGTGCCGGATAGCCTTGTACATCAGACATGTCGATACCATGACCGTCTGTAATGCTGTTTCCTATACAGGCCACACGCTTGGCATCTGTCTTCGGTGCGACAAGCGTTTTGAGCCACATGCCCAGTTCGTCGAGCATCTGGTTGTGGTAAGTAAAAGTGGAACGGAAGCCGAAACCATGACCTCCTGAGGGATAGATGTGCAATGATGCCGGCACACCGGCACGGCGCAGAGCTGTGTAGTAAGGCAGTCCGTTTGTCAACGGAGGTACGGCCCTGTCGTCACCGGCCATGATAAGTATCGCCGGCGGAGTGACATGACGGCGCACCTGCTTGTCATTAGAAAACTGGCGCACCAGTTTCTCATCACCGCGCCTGTCGCCGAGAAAGCCCACCACCGAGCCTTTATGCGTCTGTTTCTCATCCATCGAAATCACCGGATAGAACAATATCTGAAAATCCGGACGGCTCTCTATCGGGGCATGAGTGGCCGTGGTAGAAGCAAGATGCCCTCCGGCAGAAAATCCCATTATGCCTACATCATTGCGGTTGATACCCCACACTGCCGCGCTGTCTCGCATCATGCGCACCGCATCCTGTGCGTCGCTCATAGGAATTGTGCGGTCACCTTTAGGCATACGGTATGTCAGCACACCGTAAGCAATACCCTGCCCGTTAAAATATCCTACCCAGTCGGTACCCTCATTCTGCATCGACAGATGAGAATATCCGCCCCCCGGACAGCCCACAATAGCACGCCCCGTAGGGTTCTCGGGCAGGAATACCCGCATGTTTGCCTTGCCGTCGGGAGTGATATTGACGGTAAACGTTCTCGCAGTCTGCGCTTGCAACGACATGCTCAATGCCGCAAAAGCGAAAAGAATAAATGATTTCTTCATTATTTTCGATAATTAATAGGTATATACAAAGGTAGTAATAATTATTGAAAGGGAAAAGCGTTTTCAATGTATATTTAAGTTCATGAAAGACAATATATGCCATTGCCGAGACGCAGTATGAATAAACGGTCTCACAATCGGATGCAATATATTTTCATATCATCCGGCATTTTAAAGACCACGAATTGCCACTCATAGCCATTGCACGTTCCGTTATTAAGAAAAACATTCGGAAAAACTTCCAACTTCATATTCTTTTATGCGCTCATATCGGATAGTTTTCCTTATCTTTGTAGTTCATTACGAAAAACAAACCGATAGGGAACAAACTGCAAAAAACATCAAAAGACAATGAACGGAAAAAGATTTTTAGGCATTATCTGCACCTTATGCTCCGTATTGAAGGCCGTAGCGACAGACTATTACATATCGCCCGAAGGCAACGACAATGCAAACGGGCTGACTGCCGAAAACGCAATGGCGACAATCGGAGCTGCCGGAAAGAAAGTAAAAGCCGGCGATGTGGTCTACATCATGCCAGGAACATATATCGTACGGGAGAGCGACATATCGAAAGAAGAAAGTTCCGGACCCTACAAGATTATCTTCGACATGAACCAAAAGGGTACGGCAGACAAGCCCATCCGCTTCATCGGACTTACAGATGCCGACGGCAAACGCCCAGTTTTTGACCTGTCGGCCGTAAAACCGGCCGGCTACCGTGTCACGGCCTTCCTCGTAAGCGGTCAGTATCTGGTGTTCAGGAACTTTGAAGTGACAGGCATACAAGTGACAATCACAGGTCATACCCAGTCCGAAAACTTCCGGATCACCAACGGGTCGCACAACACTTTTGACAACATTGCCTGCCATGACGGCATGGGCATAGGTTTCTATCTGACAAGAAACTCGTCGTACAACCTGTTCGTCAACTGTGACGGATACAACAACTACGACCCTATATCCGATATAAGCAGCAAGACCGGAATGGGAAGCGGCGGCAATAACGACGCCTTCGGATGCCACGTGAACAAGAACAATCCGGGAAACATATTCATAGGATGCAGGGCCTGGAACAACTCGGACGATGGTTACGACCTGATAAATTGCCACTCGGCCACCGTTTTCGCATATAGTTTCGCATACAAGAACGGATACGATGCCGAAAACGTGAGCCGTGGCGACGGAAACGGATTTAAGGCGGGCGGCTACGGGATGTCAGGCGACAAGACACTGCCGGAAGACGGCGCTCCGATGCATGTCGTACATCACTGCATAGCCGTAAGCAACAAGTCGAACGGCATATATTCTAACCATCATATAGGCGGCATTGACTTCCACGACAACACATCGTACAAAAACAACCGTTACAATTATTCATTCGTAAACCGCAGGGGAACGGCGGCGGAAGACGCCGTTGACGTGGACGGATACGGGCATATCATAGAGCGAAACCTATCCGTTGGCACAAAACATGTAACCTCACTAAACGGAGCCGACGGGCAGAACACGATAGAAGACAACTCGTTTACATGGGCAAACAACCTATGGATGAACAATAATATGACGGATACGGCATTTGAAAGCACAAACATCACTGACCTGAAAGCACCGCGCGAGCCAGACGGGACTCTGTCGGAAAAGACATTAATGTTTCTGAGGCCGAAAGAGTTTTCTGTCTACGGATGTGATATGGACGGATATAAGGAAGCTGTGGAAAAAGCAAAAAGGACATCGGGAGCCGAGATTAATACCATAACCGGAATAGAGAACATCGCAAACAGTAATACTGTCAGGACACGCCAAGGACAGAAATACTACCTAAACGGACTGAAAACCAACCGGAACACCGGGCACAGGGTTTTCAAAAACGGATATAACGGGCATGTCATCATCATCCGGTAAGGACTCTTGCCGATATCGGTATTTGGCATATAAATAAATCAGCGGAAACCATAAGTTTTCAAATTATGATAAACGGAGACACAGAGCCTATGTGATCCAAAGGATTTGTGATGTCGTAAGGCATCATGGGCAATGCCACGGCAAAGGCAGCCAACGCCGACAGGCCTGTTTTCATTATCTTCATAAAGCCGGCCTCACAGGTAAAACATAGAACGGACGATTCGGTTTACTGTCTATCATCCACTGGTCTATCACCACATGGTTATCAAGAGCTTTGACAGTCAGAGTATGGCGGCCTTTGGTTAGTTTCACTTTTGTGGTGTTGAGAGCCTGTCCACGCATCACGTTCTTCTTCCATTTTTCAGACCTGAACGGTTCTTTGAGTGATATTACTACCGGTGTCCCTCCGTCGATGCTCACACTGTACCGCAGGTCTCCACGGTCATTTGGCTGCGTGGAGATAAGAGCTGTATATAAAGTGGCCTCGCTTTCGAACGGCCATTCAAACTCATACGTGAGCGAAGCCTCCTTCGGCAACTGCACGGCGTTCATGCTATGGCCGAGCATCTGCGTTGGAACGACACCCGATGACGCCGACCGATAGTCGCAAGCGTTGCGTACCACTACGCCATCCATATCGGAATAAGGCATCGAAACGTAAGAGGTGTAGTCGGGAGCGACGGCCGCTTCCGGCATAAACGGCAATAACGGAGGGAAGAACACGTACAAATCGCGCGGCGCACTGTTCATGCTTCCTTTCCACTTGCCGCCGGACATAGTGGCATTGTAATGCTCTGTCAGTCTCTGTATCTCTTGATAAGCGCCCATGCTTCTCGCCGCATGCACAGACGCCTTGGTCTCACGGTCGAGCATCGTGCGGTCTGTCTGCCCCAGATAAGGTGCGCGGGCACGCTGGGCCTCAATCATTTTCACTGCCATTGCCGATGCCGACAGTACCGGATACTTGACAGCGGCAAAATAAGCGTCGAGCAGTTCGGGACGTATTGTCTTCTCCACTTCATTGACCGTGCGGCATACAGCGGCATAATCGGCCAGGTAACGTTCCTGCTCGTCGCCGAAAGCCGTCGCGCCAAACTCTGTATCGGTCACCTGCGAGCGGCCGCGCGGATATGTCTTCTTGTCCAGTTCGACCTGCGTCCACCCCATGTGCTCGGGCTTTCGTATGCCGCACAGGCGGTAGAACTCTGTCATTGCCGGCAACAAAGCGGTGGCGGCATCGGCTCCGAACTGCTCGGCAAGCCAGTTTTTCAGATGTTCTTGCAGTGTAGACGGAGACACGCAATCAATGTCCCATGCCATGTCGAGAAAGAGGGAAAGGTCGTATGCCGCCACCTTCGGGTCATGGACGTTCACTATCCACAATTTGCGCGCATTGTGATCATACGCCTGCCGCATCTCGCAGTACACCAGTCCGGGCTGCGTGGTGGTGAGCCATAAATAATCGTGCGGACGCCCCCAATAGCTCAGATGATAGTAAACACCGGCTCCTCCTTTGCGCTTCTGTTGCTCCTCATCGCTCAGACGTGTAAGATATCCGTAGTTGTCGTCACACCACATAAGCGTCACATCGTCGGGAACGCGTAGTCCGTTCTCCATTATTTGGAGCACCTCTTTATACGGGACAAACACCTGAGGTATGCTCTCCACATCCTTATCGATATGTTTTCCGAGCATTTCGCGCTGGTCGTCTATCACCTGTTGAAGTGCCTCGGTCTTCTCTTTCATCGTCTTGACACCCTCCATGGAACCATCGTGTATGCCTCGCATACCGATGGTATACAGTTTCTCAGACCCTTTCACCTCGCGAAGACGCTCTATCCAATAATCCTGCACGGCCTTGCGGTTGGTGATATAGTTGTAGCGGCCGCGCTCGGCTGTGTTCCACTCAGCCACATTGTTACGCAACAGCGGTTCGCAGTGCGATGTGCCGACGGCAATATCGAAACTGTCGGCCATCTCCCTGTTACCGGGAATGGTGAAAAATCCCGGCGTACCGGTATGCATTGCCGGCCAAACGGCGTTGGCACGAAGGCGGAGCAACAGTTGGAACACACGCTTGTTGGTCTTCGGCCCTATATTCCATAAACGCCCGCCCGGTTCGTAATTATACGTGCTCCACGGCCTGAGGGTCCAGTCCTCATCATTGAGGAACACGCCGCGGTATTCCACCGAAGGACTTTGAAGCGTATTGAAGCCGTCGGCTATGACAAGCCTGGATTTCTTTTCCGGCACCACATCGCCCCACCATATCCACGGCGACACTCCCGCCTTGCGTGAAAGTTCGAGCAACCCGTATGCCGTGCCTCGGCCGTTGTTTCCAACCACATAGACCTTACCGCCTGAAACGGAAAGCGAAAAACCGTCTTTACGACCCGCAAGCTCGTCAACGGGCACACCGGCAGACATAAGTGCCTTCTTCACCGATACCGTGGCCTTGTCAAGCTGTACGATGCTTATCGTAGCCTTGTCTGCCCGCACAGCCTCCGGCAGGCAACCGACAACCTGCCTTATATCGTCACGAAACATAGATATGGCCTGTTCCACCACCGGAGACACCTTGCCTGACACTGAATAGCGGACACCACTGTCACTATCGCCCCACACAAAATCGGCGGCAAACGACGCAGCGGCATTCAAAAACAGGATAGCCGCAACATATAATTTTTTCTTCATTAAAATCAATAGATTGTTTGTTATTTAAGCAACGGTTATTTATTATAAGTAGTTATACACCGCAAAATTAAGGATTTAAGGCATCACGCTCTTGTATTTTAGTACAATAATCGGTAAAATCGTACAGATATTTCATCTCATTTTCCACATTATCTCTTCTCCCCTACACTCTATCTTCTTCGCGTCAGCCAGATGACCGGCTATATCGGCAGCATCAAGATAGTGCACACGCAAGGCCGACGAGCGAGGGAAACGACTGAAAAAAACATCGTCGCTCATGTACAGGTCTACCGACCGGACCTCTCTCACACCCGACACCCTTTTACAATACTTCAATATGCCGCGAGAGATATGAGGCAAGACCTTTATACCCGTCCTGCCGTCATGAAACGAAAGCACGGCGACGACATGCCAACAAATACGCCCCGAGGCGGCTCCATCTTGCCGGACGGCTGTCGAACGGTGGGAAATCGAGATGTTCCGGCCGTATTTCTTGTTTATGTCGCCCATCATTTGCCTGAACAACCGACCGTGAACCGATGTGTCTTCAAGCCTGTTTATACATATATGATAATGTATCATCTCATGAATGATGATGTCTTCGAGTTCTCTTTCGGTAAGGTCGAAACAAGTACTTATGCGAAGCACAAAATCATAGCAAACGATTTTACCGAACATGGTCCTGCGCTTCTTGAACGTGCAGGCACCGAGAAAAGTCCTTGCCCTGCTCAAGCGGATAGGAAGCCTTGGCAGCCGACCATCAAAGATAAGCCTGTTGAACTCATCGAACTTACTCTCTATATACGGTATTGTCGCTATCATGTGGATTTTGCTATTGAACCATGCCGGTAAGTATACCATACTTTCGGCAACCACAAAATTACATCTTTATTTCTTTTCGCCAAACCGTTTTCCAGTATTATTTGACCTGACGGGTATTATTTGTTACACTATAAATCAATAATGACACTGCAACGCCATGATTTAACATTATGATAAATATATTTACAAAACACATTTCATATCTCGACTGTTTGAAATTTTAAAATCACAAGGCCGCAAATATCGTCGCATTTCAAAATTTACGCAACATCCTGTATACCAACACAATACAAAAGGCCGTCATTATTCCAGCCGCGGTCAGTGATCCGGCGTGTGCATTTAGTATACTGATTGCGCTGCGTTTAGCGTCCCGTTGCTCTCCAATCAGCGGCTAAACGCATCGCAATTACCTTCCAACCGCATTACAACGGGATGCCCGTTGCAAAAAAAGAGGTGCAAAACTCTCCGTTCACCACTTCCGGAACATAATAATATAGCGTGCTGTATATCGTATAGCCGTTCTGGTTCATGATTTTAGAAAGTGTTAAATTCGTGACTTTTTCACTACAAATAGTTATCTTTGCATACGTTATCCGCAATTTAGCGGATATGCCAAAACCGGAAAATATGATAACAGAGAAAAAGAACATAACGGTCAAGCAACATAATACGCCGTGCGGCAGATTGATACTTGGAGACTTCGATGGACTGTTGTGTCTCTGCGACTGGCTGACGGGAAAACATCGCGAACGCACCGACATACAACTGAAAAAGACACTGAAAGCCGATTTTAAGGAAGGTACCACGCCCGTCATAGAGGAAGCTGCGAGGCAGATTGACGAATATTTCGCAGGAAAACGCACCGTGTTCGACATTCCGATGCTTCACATTGGCACCGATTTTCGGAAAAGAGTATGGGCAGAACTACTGAACATTCCATACGGCACCACCATCTCCTACGGACAACTGGCACAGCGCATAGACATGCCGGCGGCCGTGAGAGCGGTGGCAAACGCCAACGGCGCAAATCCTATTTCCATTATCGTGCCATGCCACCGTGTCATCGGCAGCGACGGGACGTTAACCGGATACGGCGGAGGACTGACGATAAAACAGGCTCTTCTTGCGCTTGAAAAAGGGAAAACGGCGGCAACACTGCCTTTCGACGATATTTAATCTATCGCTTCTTATTCTTCCACGGCTTGAAAACGGAGATGAAAACAGCAATCAGCAGCAAGCATATCTGTATTAAGCCCCACAATGATGATACGGCGGCATTATCGTAATACTGCTGCGGATTGTCAACATATCCCGACAGTTCATGTACATTTCCTTTTACAGCCGGCCCAATGACGAACGTCCCAATCAGTATCATGACAAGCGCAAGCATCCACTTTGCGGCTATCCACTTATGCTTGAAGAACCCCCATTTCGTCCAAAGACCATATATCAGGCCCGTGAGTAAACAACCGAACACGCCGACATAAATCAATAAGTTGTCTGTCACGAGAATGGCAAGGGCAAGCATATACATCTGGTCGGCGCCATCGGGAGCGATAAACCACTTCATCACATTCATGCAAAAAGCGCACCCGATCCATACAACAGCGCACAAAACATGCAGCGTTTTCAGCCATTTAAGGCCTGTGGCATTGATTGTTTTCATATCCGTAGATTGTTTTTTATTTAATACTTACTGTATGTACATTCCATGATAGCGGTATGACTCCCGCCTTACAAATATAAGAAAAATTATCGATTCGCACACTTTTACACCCAGTTTCTTCCAATCACGATAAATTTTATGCGATAAACGGACATCAGAAGTGGCACCATAAAGCCGAAAACGTAATATTGTTGTCTCTTTCCGTAAACGATATACACATCTAACGGAGGTTTATTATTACCTTTGCAACCGATAAAAAGACAATAACAGCATTCAATTTGACAAATATGTATTTAGAGAAAATCAACTCTCCGAAAGACATTAAATCGTTTTCGTTGGAACAACTGGAAATACTGGCCGACGAAATACGCAGCGGAATACTTAACAGAGTGAGCAACCGAGGCGGACACGTGGGTCCCAATCTCGGGATAACCGAGGCCACAATTGCGCTCAACTATGTGTTCGACGCACCGGAAGACAAGTTTGTTTTCGATGTATCGCACCAGATATATCCGCACAAGATGCTCACCGGACGCGCGTTCGGATATACCGACAAAGCACGGTTCGGTGAGGTCTCGGGATACAGCAGCCCGCTCGAATCGTCGGTATACGACTGTTTCGAGATCGGGCACACGTCAACTTCGGTGTCGCTCGCGACTGGTCTGCAGAAAGCACGGGACATACAAGGCGGCAAAGAGAACATCATCGCCATAATCGGCGATGGCAGCCTGAGCGGAGGAGAGGCGTTCGAGGGTCTTGACACGGCATCCGAACTGAACACCAACATCATCATCGTGGTGAACGACAACGAGATGAGCATAGCCGAGAACCACGGCGGTCTTTACTCCAATCTACGTCTGCTGCGAGAGACAAAAGGACTGGCAGAGCTTAATTTCTTCAAGACTTTCGGCTTTGAATACATGTATGTTGAAGAGGGAAACGATATCGGACATCTCATAGCGGCGTTCAAAAGCGTGAAAGACACACCACACCCGACAGTGGTACACATACATACCGAAAAAGGACACGGATACTTGCCGGCAACGGAGAATAAGGAGGCGTGGCACTGGCACATGCCGTTCGACATATCGACAGGAGAACTGAAAAACACAGGCGGCGGCGAGTACATGCCCGCCCTGCTGGGCGAATGGCTGCGGGAGGAAATCAAACGCGACCCGAAACTCGTGTGCATAGCGGCTGGCGTACCGGCATCCATAGGATTCGGGCCTAAAGAGCGCGAAGCGGCCGGACGGCAGTTCATAGACGTTGGAATTGCCGAAGAGCAGGCGGTGGCAATGGCTTCTGGAATGGCGAAAGGCGGAGTACGCCCCGTTTTCAGCACACACGCCACATTCATACAGCGTACTTACGACCAGCTGGCACAGGACCTGTGCGTAAACGGCAACCCTGCCGTAATCAATGTGATAGGCGCGTCTATCTTCGGCATGAGCGATTTTACACACATCTGTTTCTTCGACATACCGATGCTGAGCCACATTCCTAACCTGGTATACCTCGCACCAACCACATACGAGGAACTTATAGCGATGGAGAGCTGGGCCATCAGGCAGGAGAAATACTCCGTGGCGATACGTGTCCCGGAATGCGACGTGGCACACAGCGACGAGGATTACGACACTGATTACAGCGAACTGGACCGCTTCAAGATGACAAGACGCGGCAAAGACGTGGCTATAATAGCTGTAGGAGACTTCTACCAAAAAGGAGAGAACGTGGTAAACATGCTGGAAGAATACGGCATAGACGCCACGTTGATAAATCCACGCTATCTGACGGGAGTCGATTCGGAGATGCTCGACAGCCTGAAAGCCGACCACAGGCTTGTAGTCACGATAGAAGACGGATGCACAGACGGCGGATTTGGCGAGCGGATAGCCGGATTCTACGGCGCGACAGACATGAAGACGCTTCACTTCGGAGTTAAAAAGGCTCTCTACGACCGCTATGACGTGAACGAATTGATGAGAGACAACCACCTGACCGATGAGCAGATCGTGGCCGACATCAAAGAGATAATCTGACAACGGCCGGACAAAAAGCACATAACGGTACCAATGGAAATAATCGAAATAAAATCACCGGAACATCCGGGAGTTGAGGTTTTCAGCACACTAACCGAAGCACAACTGCGCAACCGCATCGAGCCGGACAAGGGTATATTCATCGCCGAGAGCCCTAAAGTGATAAAAGTGGCACTCGACGCCGGTTACGAACCGCTCGCCTTGCTATGCGAACGCAGGCATATCACAGGCGATGCGGCAGAGATAATAAAACGGTGCGGAGACATCCCGGTATATACCGGCGACCGGGAAATCCTGGCTGGTCTCACGGGGTACACCCTCACCCGAGGCGTACTGTGCGCCATGCGGCGGCCGAAAGACCGCAAGGTGGAGGACATCTGCCGCACGGCGAGGCGCATAGTGGTGATAGACGGCGTAGTGGACACAACCAACATCGGAGCTATATTCCGCTCGGCGGCCGCATTGGGAATAGATGCCGTGCTGCTCACTCCAGACTCGTGCGACCCGCTCAACCGCCGTGCCGTGCGTGTTTCTATGGGCAGCGTATTTCTCGTTCCGTGGACATGGCTCGACGGTGGAATAGCATCGCTCGGCAGTCTTGGCTTCAGCACAGCCGCCATGGCACTGACCGACGACTCTATTCCGATAGACTCGCCAACACTGGCATCTGTCCAGAGGCTTGCCATAGTCATGGGAACTGAAGGCGACGGACTGCCGGAAGAGACAATCTCGCAAGCTGACTACGTGGTACGCATACCGATGTCTCACGGTGTCGACTCACTGAACGTAGCCGCCGCGGCGGCAGTGGCTTTCTGGGAGCTTAGAGCAAAAGGGTAATTCCCGGGGAGTTTAGAGGTTAAAAAAAAGTTCAGGAGGCTGTCAGAGGATTTTAAGCTCCTCCAAAAATCATCCTTAGCTCCTATTATTTAATGGCGATACACTCCACCTCCACGAGTACACCTTTTGGCAAGGCTTTCACCGCCACGGCAGAACGGGCGGGGAACGGCTCGCTGAAAAACGTGGAATAAACCTCGTTCATAGCGGCAAAATCATTCATGTCGGCCATGAATACTGTTGTCTTCACTACATTTGCAAGTGTCAGTCCGGCGGCTTCCATCACACCGGCAGCGTTTGTGAGCGCCTGTCGGGTCTGCTCTTTAATTCCGCCTTCAACAACTTCTCCGGTGGCCGGGTCGAGAGGTATCTGCCCGGAAGCGAATACCATGCCGTTGGCCTCTATCGCCTGACTGTAAGGGCCTATCGCCGCAGGCGCTTTTTCTGTGTGCAATACTTTCATTGTTCTTTCGTTTTGATTGTTCGTTTATTACTGTTCCGAATGCAAATATAATAAGAATATCATAAAAAGGCTTCGAATGAAGCCTTTTTTATTTTCTATATGTAAGCGATGAAACATCCTATGAAATACAGCCGGATACCGGTTGAAATGCAATCAGGCGCAAAATGCAAGCCAACGGAATACTAATAAAAATGCTATCGGATTGCCGTCGAGCTTCATTATACATACCATTTACGACCATACTTCCAGATAGAAACAGGACGTTTTATTTCATCAGGGGGAACAAGGGCATGCCACACCTTCGCCATTGGACTGCGACACATATCTGACGCTCGGTTTACAGCGATGAAGAAAAGTATGATACAATACGTTAACCAATATTACGCTTCACTATATCGGTCAGAGTGGCGTGGTTGGAAAGACTGTTACCTGCCACAACACCGCTTGGGCACGTAAAAGTAAGCGGTTCACCATACAGATTTGTGATAACGCCACCGGCCTCGGTGACTATCAGCGAGGCTGCGGCAAAATCCCACGGACTAAGCAGATACTCGAAATATAGCTCGCAACGGCCCATGGCTAAATAGCACAACTCCGGCGCACATGCACCGAAACGACGTATATCATTGCATTTGGAAAATGTCTCACGGATGATATCCGAACACAAACCGGCATATTCTTTATGGTATACGGGCAGGGCTGTACACATCACAGAGTCGGCAAACGGCCTTCCGGAAACAGAGATGCGATGTCCGTTGAGATAAGCCCCTCTACCCCGCTCTGCCGAGAAAAGCTCGCCTGTCATAGGAAGACAGACAACTCCAAGCTCTATGTCGGCATCATGTTTGAGTGCCACACAAACGGCACACTGGGCTATTCCGCGGCTATAATTGGCCGTACCGTCTATCGGGTCGATAATCCATGTATACTCATGCGACGTGTCCCACATGTCTTCCTCCTCGCATAGGAAGCCGCTGCCGGGAAGCAACGCGGCCAGTCTGGCACACAGAAAATTTTGTACTGCGACATCGGACGATGTCACAATGTTTGAGTATCCTTCCTTGCACGAGACCTCAAAAGTATCTGTCCGCATCAATCCGGCTGCCTCTCTGACCACATCAATAAGGATATCCAATGACGGTATGTTTCTTTCCATATCATTTATATGTTGCTGATAAAATATGACAGCTGCACTGCCACCGTTTAAGGAAATAACGTTCTGCCGCGCAAAATATTATCACGTCTGCCTCTTTTCTTGTCCAATATCATGCCAACAGGCCCACAATGCCATGCAATGAAGCCACGGATTGAAATATTTTGCTTAACTTTGCTACTGGAAAAGATAAAACCATTTGCTATCTTTTATGGAATTTCCACTTGAAAGTATTTTTTTAACTCAGATATCGTATACAGCATGCAACCAAATAAAAAGTATTTCTTTTTAATTACACTCATATTGCTATCCCGACTAAACTCATTCGGGGAGATATTTAATACATCCAAATGTTTGGACTTATTATGCGCTCCTCAATATATCGATCAAATCAAGGAAGACGCTCGTTTTGAAAAACTATGTTCCGATTCTGTTTTTGCCTCCAATGTCGCATACGTTAATTCAAATTGCAACGCATCGAAACTCTGCAATCTATATACTGAACTTAATGGAGATAAAAATGATGTTTCACAATGTCTGTCCGTTATTCAGCACTTAGACAGTCTTGCCCACAATATTGAATGGGCTAACAGTATTTTATCCGTTCAGCCCCAACTATCCTATGTCTTACAACAATTAGTCGACAACGGATATTCGGAGTATTGGGATAACACTATCTATCCAAGACTGAAATCACATATTGACAATTATGATTTGAACCAGGACTTGCTAAATGCCGCAAACAATAGCCTGAATGATTTTTTTCTTCCAGATTCCCTACCTGACATCCAATCCAAAATATTCATTTTAGATATAAAAAATGCTTTCAACCTTTCAGATGAATCATTTTGCTGCACTCCTTTGATTCTTGACCATGAAATAGAAAAGCAGTTGAGATTAAGTTTTATGAATATCTATATTCATGAAAATTTGCATAACCTTTACCTTTCACCCGAACTAATGACAAAATTACGCGAGCTTGACAACGATGCTTTTTATAGAGATAAAGAAGATATTGCCCAAAGACATAGTGAGGGCAGAAACGAAGCTTTTATTGTTGCGGCGGAAGTATATATTTCCAATAAATTAGGACTACGCGACAATCAAAGTGTATACGATGAATTTTCACAATACGTTGATGGCAGCCTTGTATTAGCACCTATCATTTATGTCTATCTATCAGACAGGAACCACAATGAATCTTATAATGATTTCCTTTTACGGTTATTTGATAAAGGAATTTTGAAAACAGGGATTATTGAAGCAAATTATAATAATGCCATGAACACAATCCTATCTCAAAGCAACAAATAAGCGTATTTTCGCTCTGCATAACCACACAAATCTCATCTGTTTTTTCTGTGATTTTGAATATTGAATCCATATCACTAGTGTCCCGTTAAAATTGTGAATCGGCCGCATAACAAGCTATATATCTGAGTAATACAAACAATTTTAAGGTAAACCGATTTGATTTCGAAACTTAACCCAACTAGCATAAGATGTTATATAAGTGCCTGAATATCAAGAACGGTATTCCGAGAATTTGAGCTCAGATGATACTTCGCGATTTTAACGGGACAGCAGTGAATCCATATAGTTCAAAAAGAACAGTAGGTTCTATCGTCAGGCATTCCGGACAGTTTCAACCATGGCATAAATAAAAACGGTTTGCACTTGAAATAAAAAACTATCTCCGTGCAAACCGTCATTACGCATGAAACTCAGACAAGCATATTTACCTGCCGCCATATTTCCTAATCACCACTTTCCCAACAATACCGCTCGGTTGAAGCCAGTCTGTCCGTTTCAGAAACTCAGGAAAAGAGAACGTCACCCGCTCGCTCTCGGGCAGCGACGCATCACCTATGACACGATTGACTATCGAATTGGCGCACACTATTTTTATATCATTCGTTCCCGGGCGCAACAATCCGGTTATATCCGTCTGCCACGGAGAGCACCACACCGTACCGGCATCCGTTCCATTCACAACCACACGAGCCACGGCATTCACCGATGGCAGGCATAGCACTGTACGTGAAAAAACGACCGCACGGGATGCAGGTCCGGTAGCCTGAGGCTCCACAAGAAAAGTACTGTCCATGTCAACTTCCGTCGAATATACAGCCTCGCCAGAGTAATAACGTATACTGTTGTCGGCACTCTCTGTCCAGTCGGTAAGTTCGTGGAACACGACCGGCTTTTCCGGCCCGCCGAGTTTGGGGTCGAACGTCACTGTCCAAGGCTTTGTCAGAACCTTTGTCATCGGCTGCTCATTATGAGCCGCCACGGTGTTAACCGTCTGTAGTGCATCGCCTGACGAAGCGACGATAAAGACTGTCTCTTCCGGTTGCAACTCCAACAGGACACGGTTTGATGCCTGCGATTTTCTATCGGCAACAAGCCACGTGCGAGTAAGGTCGACAGGATGCCACAGTTCGATGTTACGATGCGCCGTGCCGAGCGACACACTGTCACGGAACACGCCCGTGCCACGATTATATACGAAGTAAATATCGGCCTCCGGCGTGTTTCGCTGAGAGAAATAGACTTTCTCCGTCGGCGTGTTGGCACTACGTAAAGAAATCTGAGGAGAGATTTTTTCTGCGGCAAGAGCATTCCTTATGTCGGCTTCCTGCGATGCCGCCATCGTAGAAAGGGGGTACACGTTAGGCAGTGAGAAAAGGCGGTTCAGCACGCGCTCATAATCATCATCACATGCACCGAACATCTTTGCAACACGCACGAGGCTCTCCCTGTTCGCGCATACTGGCACTCCTTGCACAGCCATATCGGCTATCTTGGAAAGTGCCGCAGGCGAGACAAAAGTCTCATTCTCTATTATAATCATCCGGTATGCCGTGCCACTCTGCGTGAGCACCTTTCTATCATCGGCGCGCATGGCGGTTAAAAGGGCGTCGGTGGTGAACACGTCCCAGTCATATCCCTCGGGCATGGCAGGCAACTTATGAGACAAGAGTTTTACGGGAGCATCGTCGCCGACATACAGACATAATGTGACTGCGGCATCGCCCTGCCTCAACATATCGGCACACCGTGCCTGATAGTCCCAGAACGGGCGGCTCATCGGCCACAGTGTATTGTTGCGGTTGAGGCAGTACTGACGGCCATTGGCTGTAGAGCCTGGAAAACGGTCGAGCCAGGGCTGATATGCCGATGCGCAAACGACAAACTCGTTGTTACCCATGGAATAAGCAAAATCTGCCAAAGATTTGAGCTGTGCGAAACTATGGCGATAGGTGGCGTCGGTGAATGCCTCGGCCGATGCGATACGACGGCCATACAGATGCGCGGCCGACGAAGCTTCCTTGATGTCGTATCCGCCTGTCGTCTGGTATGCCCAGAACTCTCCCTGCGGCTTGACGACACGCCCTTTCGACTGTATGTTATCTCCGGCAATGGTCAGCGCGGCTCCGATGGCCTGTGCGGTAAATGTCACTCCCGCAGAGGCGCAGAGGCTGTCTATCACAGAATAGAAATTATCCGAAATCAAATCTGCAATCGTGCGGCGGAAATCATACAGCACCTTATCACTCTCGAAACGCGAACCGACAAGGCGTCCGCTGACGACAGGAAGCCAAGGGATGATTTCATACCCCCTGCGACGACGGAACTCGGCGGCAAATCCGGCCGTCCAGTTCTGCGCTCCCGCCTCATGGCTGTCCATGACAAGACCGTCGGGCTTCACTCCGGCAAGACCCAACGTATCGCATACGCGCTTGAAAAAACTCTCCCATTGCAAGCGGGCGGCAGCGGCAGACATGCGGTCGCACTCCAATCCCGACATTCCCTTCCGGCCATGCTTTGTCTTCGCTCCCGTAGGTACATGACCGAAACGCATTATCCGCCAGCGACCGGACGGCACTTGCCAACGCAACGTGCCGTCGGCAGATGCATACGATGATATGTCTCTTATCTTTTTGAAAGAGATCCCTTTATCGCCTGAGATTTTTGGCACTTGCCGGTAATCGGCAAACTCGGGTCTGAAAGCGGCTTTTACCTCCCAATTATCTACCGTTGGAGACGATGAAAGACAGGCGTTTCCGAACATAAGCGACGACGGTGCGGTACCCGGAACATTCCAATCATGCAGGCTTATCCTGAAAAAACGGCCTCTCGCAGCGGGAAACGCCACTGTTATTTGGTCGAACTTATACCCCATCGAACGGTAAAGGGGTGGTATTGCACAAACCTTTTCATAATGTATTCCGTCGTCGGAAACTTCCAAATCGCCTATCGGCGGCAACTCCACATATCCCGCTCCGGTGAAAGACGAACCGGGAATACACGGCGTGGGAATGGCACATGTGGCTGCCTTCCCGCGGCCTTTGGTACGGTAAGAGAATGTACGGGCTGTGAAGACACGGCCGAAATCGAGAGTTATCACAGTCCCGTTCTCCGTTATCTTCTGCAACCCTCCTGTCTTGTCAAATAGCGAAATGGCATCTACCCCGGATTTATTTACACGTATTTCAGGCTTCAACAGGCGGGTGTCGGCAATCTCATCATCGGGAAAAGCAAGCACGGCTATACCCTCATAATGCGGCATCGCTACTGCCGGCAACACGATATCACGCTTCCCGTCAGATGTAATCAGCGTGTCGTCATACGTAATCCGACGCATGGCGTTCTCAGGGGTAATCCACGGACCGCCCGCCACATATCCGTTGCTGATGTTCAATTCGAAACCAAGCCCGAGACGACGGGCTTCCGAAGCCGCGAATTTAAGGTCGTCCCACCATTCGGGCGAGAACACGGCCGATGCCAAATCGCCCTTGCCATGCACCTGATCGTAGTATACCACACCGCCGACGCCTTTGTCACTGAACGCTTCGAGGTCGGCCGTTATTCCCTCACGGGTGGTTGCCGTCTCGCCATGGAACCACCAAACTTTCGTGCGTGCCTCATCGCCCGGCCGCACAAACCTGCTCCACAGTGAGTCAACGGAAAAGGCATCGGCATGCAACGGCATAATAAATGCCATACAAAAGAGAATCTGGCTTACAACAACAGTTTTATTCTTCATTATACTCTTATATATCAATAAGTGGCAAAACGGATCCTGCCACACACATCACAGAAACAGAAAAGGCGGAAAAGAAACGAACATGTTTCGTATCGTTTCATTCCCGCCTTACGGTTGTATAACACTAAATGATTATTCTTTGTCGAGCAATATCTTCATCATCTCTACCGCGGCCTTGGCAACCGAAGTGCCCGGGCCGAAGATTGCCGCTACTCCCGCCTTGTACAGGAAATCATAATCCTGAGCAGGTATTACACCGCCCGCAATCACCATGATATCCTCTCGGCCGGCTTTCTTCAACTCTTCAATGAGCTGCGGCACAAGCGTCTTATGGCCGGCGGCAAGTGACGACACGCCTACAACGTGCACGTCGTTCTCTACAGCCTCACGGGCTGCCTCCGCCGGGGTCTGGAACAGCGGACCCATGTCTACGTCAAAGCCGCAGTCGGCATAGCCTGTAGCCACCACTTTCGCACCGCGGTCGTGTCCGTCCTGACCCATCTTAGCCACGAAGATACGAGGACGGCGACCCTCTTGCTTGGCAAACTCCTCCGTGAGCCGGCATGCCAGCTCAAAGTCACTGTCGTTTTTACTTTCCGATGAATACACTCCTGATATTGTTCTGATTACTGCTTTATAACGACCCACGATCTCCTCGCAGGCATCACTTATCTCCCCGAGAGTACAACGCAACTTGGCACACTCGATGGCATGCGCCAACAGGTTGCCGTTTCCAGTACGGACACACTCGGTAAGGTCGGCAAGAGCCTTGCGGCATGCCTCCTCGTCGCGTGAAGAACGTACCTTTGCAAGGCTCTCTTCCTGCTGCTTGCGCACCGCCGTGTTGTCGACTTCAAGAATGTCGATGGGATCCTCATGCTCAAGACGGTACTTGTTTGTACCCACAATGGTCTGCACTCCGCTATCGATACGGGCCTGGGTGCGGGCTGCCGCCTCCTCGATACGCATCTTCGGCACTCCTGTCTCGATGGCTTTGGCCATACCTCCGAGTTTCTCTATCTCCTGAATATGCTCCCATGCCTTGTGGACAAGCTCGTTCGTGAGGCTCTCCACATAGTAAGAACCGGCCCACGGGTCTATCTGCTTGCACACCTTGGTCTCATTCTGGATATAAATCTGAGTGTTGCGGGCTATACGTGCCGAGAAGTCTGTAGGCAGGGCGATGGCCTCATCGAGCGCGTTCGTATGCAGAGACTGCGTATGTCCGAGCACGGCGGCCATGGCCTCTATACACGTACGGCCTACGTTGTTGAACGGGTCCTGCTCCGTAAGCGACCAACCCGAAGTCTGGGAGTGTGTGCGCAATGCGAGCGATTTCGGGTTCTTGGCTCCGAAACTCTTGACAATCTTTGCCCACAGCAGACGTCCGGCACGCATCTTGGCAATCTCCATGAAGTGATTTACACCGATGGCCCAGAAGAAAGAGAGACGCGGCGCAAACGCGTCGATATCGATACCTGCGTTCACTCCTGCACGGATATAGTCCATACCGTCCGCAAGAGTATATGCCAACTCGATATCCGCGGTGGCTCCCGCCTCCTGCATGTGGTATCCGGAGATTGATATTGAGTTGAACTTCGGCATGTTCTGTGACGTGTACTCGAATATATCGGCGATGATTTTCATTGAGAACGCAGGCGGATATATATATGTGTTGCGCACCATGAACTCTTTGAGTATGTCGTTCTGTATTGTTCCGGCCATCTCTTCGAGCTTTGCCCCCTGCTCCAATCCTGCCACGATATAGAACGCGAGGATGGGAAGCACCGCTCCGTTCATGGTCATCGACACTGACATCTTGTTGAGCGGAATACCGTCGAAAAGCACTTTCATGTTCTCCTCGTTGCAGATAGACACACCGGCCTTACCCACATCGCCCACCACACGTTCGTTATCCGGGTCGTAACCACGGTGTGTCGGCAGGTCGAACGCCACGGAAAGCCCTTTCTGTCCCGACGCAAGGTTGCGGCGATAGAAAGCGTTGCTCTCCTCTGCTGTCGAGAATCCGGCATACTGACGGATCGTCCACGGACGGAAAGGATACATCATTGAATACGGACCGCGCAAGAAAGGCGGTATTCCGGCCGTGTAGTCAAGGTGCTCCATGCCTTCCAAATCCTCTTTTGTATAAACAGGCTTAACCTCGATATGCTCCGGTGTTTTCCAGTTGGAGGCGATACCGTTGGCTTTCTGCCAATCGGCGCCGTCGGTCGCCTTTATTCCGGCGTAAATATCTATATCTTTAAAATTCTTTCTCATGATCTTTTATTTTTTAAACGCAAATACGACAATCGCAACTCAAATATGGGTCTGCCGACATGGCAACATCCGCCAATCCGGTGACAGGTACGTAGCTTCGGATAATAAATCCTTGCGTCATGAGTGGCTGTCCATCTCCGTTTTTTCTGCGTTTAATTAAAATTAAATTCCCAGTTTACCGTTATATTCTTTCAGCGTTTCGAGCACATTGCACTTAACATGAACAAAATTCTCTATGCCGGCAGCTTTCAGTTCGTCCATGCAGGCGGGAGCACCGGCCACAATGAACATGGCACGATTGGCGAGATAGTTGAATGCGGGAACGGAATATGTCGCGTATTCATCATCGCTCGAACAGAGAACGACTATGTCGGCACCTGCCTTCAACGCAGCGTCTACACCCTCCTCGACCGTATCGAAACCGAGATTGTCTATTATCTTATAGCCCGCACAAGCCAGGAAATTGGATGAGAACTGCGCGCGAGCCTGGCGCCAAGCCAGATTTCCGATGGTGAGCATGAATGCGACAGGAGTCTTTCCGCTCTTCTCGGTGGCGAGACGAAGCTGCTCGAAATCGGCTGCCATACGTGTCGAGTTTATCGACTTGAACGGAGCCTCCTCCTTATGGCCGCAGCAGCAAGAGCATGCCAGCGGCTCCTTGCCTTCGGCCGTCTCGGTGAAGTTGGGGAACTGGTTTGTGCCGAGAATGAACTCCTTGCGCTTTGCCGCGTCGGCATGGCGCTTGTCATTTGTGGCATTGATGTCGTCCTGTACCGTACCGGCTTTCACAGCGGCGAGGAATCCTCCCTCTTCCTCTATTTTGAGGAACTGTCTCCATGCCACATCGGCCAGTGAGTGCGTCAGCTCCTCTATGTAGTAAGAACCCGCCGACGGGTCTACGACCTTGTCGAAGTGGCTCTCTTCTTTCAAAAGCAACTGCTGGTTACGGGCTATACGCTCTGAGAACTCGGTCGGTTTCTCGTATACGGCGTTGAACGGAGTAACCACGATGGAGTGAACACCTCCCAAAGCGGCGCTCATCGCCTCCGTCTGTGTACGCAACAGGTTGACATAGCTGTCGAACATTGTCTTGTTATAGGATGTTGTGGCGGCATTGACAATCATCTTGCAAGAGCAGTCGCACTTAGGCTCATACTGCTTCACGATTTCGGCCCACAGCAGACGTGCCGCACGGAACTTGGCAATCTCCATGAAATAGTTTTCCGATATACCCATGTAGAATTTGATGCTCCTTGCCGCCAAATCCACGTCTACTCCCGCCTCTACGAGCTGATGCAGGTATTCATTACCCCAGGCCAGTGCATATCCCAACTCCTGCACGATGTATGCTCCAGAGTTGTTCAGAGCCTCCGAGTGCACCATGATACAACGCATGTGGGGATAATCTTTCAACTTCTCCACGAGTCTGGGAGCCGTGGCAAGCAGAGGTGTGGTGTCCTTGCCTCCGACCACCATCTTCTCGATCGGGTCGAAGCCTATGCCACCGACGATCTTCTCCTTGTCGTAGCCTTTTTTCTCGAAATATGCAGTGAGAATGTCGGCCAGTTCGAGCACATGACGCTGACAAGTGCGGAAGCTGACTTCCACGATGTCGCAACGGATTCCGTCGAGAAGGGTCTCTACAAACTCCGCGTTTACCTTGTCGCCGTGAAACCTGAAACCGAGCGAGTCGACACCTTTATCAAGGATGTCGAGAGCCTTGGCATTGGCTTCTGCCGCATTGTCGGCGATGATGTTCTGGCGCACATACCATGAATTGTCGTTTTTCTTGTTGCCGCGTACAAACGGGAACTCACCAGGCAGAGCATCGGGAGTCTTCAACTTCAATACATCTTCCCTGCGATAGAACGGTTGTACGTTAAAACCTTCGTTTGTTCTCCATACCAGTTTCTTATTGAAGTCGGCACCTTTCAAATCCACCTGGATTTTATCCAACCACTCTTGGGTGGTGGGAGCCGCAAACTCGGTAAAGAGTTTCTCTCTATTGTTTGACATAGTTCGTATTAATATATGTTTATTATATAAGTTACACAATATTTATTTAAAACGTGATACGACATGCAAAGATATATTAAAAATCCGACAACGTGACAAAATACAACAGTTTTTTTATTATTTACAAGGTGGATATAATGATAAAAATTTACAAACAGCCGCTTATATCCGGCTTATTTTGAAAAATACTTTTTCCCTCCGCCAAATACCCGAATTTTGAATTGTTTTTCTCAATACATTGAGTATCAATACATTAAATACAAACACAAGAATAAAAGCGACAAAACATAATATTCCAAGGATGATGTTTTTTGCAACGAGCGTCTAATCGCATCGCATTTAGACGCTCGTTGCGATCCAACGGGATACTAAACGCAAGCCGAAAGCATGCTCAATGGCTTCCAACGAGCGTCCCGTCGCAGACCGAAAGGCTCAAAAACGACTGCCGACGACCATTCATATGCCGTATCATAGCGTGACATATATCGTGTCGCCGTTCTATTTCGACATAAAAAGCATACAAAAAAACCGGAACTTTTTCTTTACAACGGCTAAACAACACGAAATTATCAATTTGACCTTTTATAACATTCTATCCGTAACGTTAACATGTATTTCGAAAAAATACTGCACAAAAATTATCTTTTGAGCAATATTTTAGCTAATTTTGCAGGCATAATAAAGATTATAAATATTAATCAATGGACTGGCTTATAAAATTATTCACCGCCACTGATTCGGTAGCGCACATAGCGATGCTCTACGCTCTTGTAATCGCAGTCGGCGTTCTTTTGGGTAAAATTAAGTTCGGAGGCATCGCCCTCGGAGTCACCTTTGTGCTTTTCGCCGGCATTATTGCCGGTCATTTCGGCCTTACAGCCCCCGCAAATATCCTTACGTTTGTTCAGGATTTCGGTCTGATATTGTTTGTGTTCATGATCGGCCTGCAAGTAGGTCCCGGCTTTTTCGAAAGTTTCCGAAAAGGCGGAATCACACTCAACATGCTCGCCATGAGCACCGTATTGCTCAACGTGGCGGTAATGTTCGCATGCTACTTTTTCTTTTTTGACACGAGCAACCCGATGAACCTGCCAATGATGGTGGGCACACTATACGGAGCGGTCACCAACACACCCGGTCTCGGAGCGGCCAACGAGGCGCTCGGCAGCGTATTCGAAGACGGCACGGCACCGCAAATAGCCGCCGGATATGCTTGCGCATACCCGTTGGGCGTGCTCGGAATAATAGGCGCCACGATAGCCATAAGATATATTTGCAGAATAAAACTTGAAAACGAGGAGAGACGGCTGAGAAACGACAATGCCGAGAATGCGCACGTAAAACCGCACATGATGCACCTCACGGTGACAAACTCATACCTCGCCGGCCGGACCCTGAAACAGATACACGACTTCCTCAACCGTGATTTCGTATGCTCACGCATATTGCACAACGGGCACGTAAGCATTCCCAACCGCGACACGGTATTTCATCTTGGCGACCAAGTCTTCATAGTATGCGCCAAGGCCGATGCCGAAGCCATAGTGGCTTTCATTGGCCCGGAAACCAATGTGGAATGGGAGAAACAAGACCGGCCGCTCGTATCGAAACGAATACTCGTCACAAGACCATCCATCAACGGCAAGACTCTCGGACAAATGCACTTCTCATCAGCCCACGGCGTGAACGTCACACGTGTCACCCGTCAGGGGATGGAGCTCTTTGCCAGTCCCGACCTTGCCCTTCAAGTGGGAGACCGTGTAATGGTGGTAGGCCCGGAAGACGCCGTCGACCACTCGGCCGAAGTGCTCGGCAACTCCATCAAACGACTTGAAGCGCCGAATATAGCCACGATTTTCCTCGGGATAATGACCGGTATAGTCTTCGGCAGCCTGCCGCTGGCAATCCCGGGAATGCCGGTACCCATGAAACTCGGTATCGCCGGAGGCCCGCTAATCATCGCCATACTCATCGGCCGATACGGATATAAGATGCACCTCGTGACATACACCACGACAAGCGCAAACATGATGCTGCGCGAAATCGGCCTCGTTCTGTTTCTCGCAAGCGTCGGAATAAAGGCGGGTGCCGGATTTTGGGACACGGTAGTAGCCGGCGACGGACTGAAATACGTCGGCACGGGCGTACTTATCACGGTCATCCCCATCCTCATTATCGGCACGATTGCGAGAAAGCGGTATAAATTCAACTATTTCACAATCATGGGTATGATAGCCGGAACATACACAGACCCGCCGGCACTGGCATACGCCAACCAGTCATGCTCGAAAGACGCTCCGGCAGTGGGATACTCCACGGTATATCCGCTGAGCATGTTCCTACGCATACTTGTCGCCCAACTCATCATCCTGCTGTGCTGCGGGGCATGACTTCGCCGTGCATATACATGGCGGCAAAATCAAAGACGGCATGAATACACACCTGGAAAGAAAATCTTACCAATAACTTATATAATAACAATTTAAAACAAACATGAATAAATTCGGATTACTGTTAGGTTTGTTGCTGACTGCCGGTCCGTCTGTGATGCTCGGACAAATAGAGAAGAGCATCAGACTGAACGAGGTCGTGACCGACAACACAGCCGGTTTGCAGGACGAATACGGACATTGCAGTCCATGGATAGAGATTGCCAACGTGTCGCACACTACGTATAACATACGCGGCATGTATCTCACCACAGACCGCTCCGTGCTCGACAAGAACATGAGCGTGCCTGAAAGGGTAAAGCGCATGTGCATAATCCCCAACGGGGAACCGCGCACAAACATCGGCGGGCAACAGCACCTGCTGTTCTTCTGCAACAGCAACCCGGCGCAAGGCTCATTCTACTTGCCGCTGCAAATAGAACCGGGAAAGCCAGTATGGATCGCCCTCTACAACGGAAACGCCACCGAACTGCTCGACTCGGTGACCGTGCCGGCCCTTGCCGAGAACAAGTCGTACGCACGACAGGATAAAGGCGTGAGGATGTGGCAGGTCAAACCTGAAGACGCGGTCACTCCGGGCATATCCAACTATATCAAGGTCAGTGAGTCGAAAATAGCCAAACTGAAAAGGGAGGATCCGCACGGATTCGGCATTTCGGTGCTCGCCATGAGCATTGTTTTTTCTTGTCTGGCATTGCTATTTATTGTATTCACTCTTTTCGGACTCTTCATGCGCCACAGGAACACGGCCAAGAAAGTGGCCAATATGCAACCGCTGAAAGTCGGGGTGAAAACGGTGGAGAAGACGACCGAGATAGGACACAAGACAAGCGTAATCCTTCAAGACGGCCTCAAGACAAAGGGTATAGACAAGGAGATATACATCGCCGTGATATCAATGGCTCTGCATGAGTATCAGAACAACATACATGATATGGAAAGCGGTGTGATCACCATCAAGCCCAAACACACAGACTGGAATGTCGAGTACATACAAATGACACAATTTCACGAATAAAAAACAAACATAACAGCATTATCATCATGAACCAGAATAAATATCAATATAAGGTACAAGGCGTAGACTACGACGTTGAGATAGAAGAATTGGTGGGAAACGTTGCCACCGTCAAAGTTAACGGGGTATCATTTGAGGTGGAACTGAAACACCCCATAAATCCGGCCCACGCCATTTCACACGCAAAGGTGGAAGCGCCCAAACCGGCTCCAGCCCAGTCCAAGACAACGACAACGGCTTCCGTAAGACCCACACAACCCGCGGCACAAGCCGGTGAAGGAACCCCCACGACGGCGCCACTGCCAGGAACGATTGTGTCCGTATGCGTAAAAGTGGGAGACAAGGTCAATGCGGGAGACACTGTGGTAATCCTCGAAGCGATGAAGATGCAGAACAACATCGAAAGCGAGAACTCAGGTACCGTGACTTCAATATCCGTTAATCAGGGCGACTCGGTCATGGAAGGTGCCGTGCTGCTCACAATAGCATGATGACGACATGGGATTTACTGATTTTTTGATTGAGAACTTCAACGAGTTCCTTACCTACACAGGCTTCGTAAACGCCACTGCGGGTAATCTGATCATGATCGCTGTGGGTGCGGCACTCATCTATCTTGCCATCAAGAAAGACTTTGAGCCGCTGCTTCTCATACCCATCGGATTGGGAATAATACTCGGAAACATACCTTTCCGCACCGACGCCGGTCTCGAAATAGGCCTGTATGAAGACAATTCGGTGCTCAACATCTTCTACCAAGGTGTCCGCATGGGCTGGTATCCGCCTCTGGTATTCCTCGGGATAGGTGCCATGACAGACTTCTCGGCACTCATTGCCAACCCGAAACTGGTGCTTATAGGTGCGGCCGCACAGTTCGGTATATTCGGAGCATACATGGTTGCGCTCGCGCTCGGCTTCGAACCAAACCAAGCCGCGGGCATCGCAATCATCGGAGGTGCGGACGGACCTACGGCCATCTTCCTGTCGTCAAAACTTAGCCCGAACCTAATGGGAGCCATTGCGGTGTGCGCATATTCATACATGGCACTCGTTCCGCTGATCCAACCGCCGCTCATGCGCCTGCTCACGACAAAGAAAGAGCGCGTGATACGCATGAAACCGGCTCGACAGGTGAGCCAGACAGAGCGTATCCTCTTCCCTATCATCGGACTCCTGCTCACCACATTCATCGTACCTTCGGGTCTGCCGTTGCTCGGCATGCTCTTCTTCGGCAATCTGCTGAAAGAATCCGGCAAGACGACACGCCTCGCAAAAACTGCCGGTTCGGCTCTGAACGACATCGTGGTGATGCTGCTCGGTCTGACAGTGGGATGCTCGACACAGGCCAGCGAGTTCCTTACCGTGAACACATTGTTCATCTTCCTCATCGGAGCATGCGCATTCATGGTTGCGACGGCAAGCGGAGTGCTGTTCGTCAAGTTCATGAACTTGTTCCTGCCGCAAGATAAAAAACTCAACCCGCTTATCGGAAACGCCGGTGTCTCGGCCGTACCTATGAGCGCACGAATAAGCAACAACCTCGGACTTGAATATGACCGGCACAACTTCCTGCTCATGCACGCCATGGGTCCGAATGTAGCCGGTGTAATCGGTTCGGCTGTGGCGGCAGGTACCCTGCTCGGTTTCTTATCATAATCCACCCGGTTTTACGTCAAAAAAATAACGCCGGAATATTCATGACTTATGATAATGTCACATTCATTTATATACAAACGGCCATTTCTCTGACATTGGATGACAGAATGTTAGTATTGAATGGAAGCTCATTTTAACGATCGATAATGATTCGTCTAATGCAGGATGAGAATTGTTTAACAAACAGCACATATACATTCCATGAACGGTAACAGACCGAAAATAGCTATAATTGACCCTAATACCCTTGCGGTATTAGGGTTAAAAAATATATTACAGGATGTGATACCCATTGCGGCTATCGACAATTACGGCTCGTTCACAGAACTTCAAGCCAATAACGCGGACAAGTATTTCCACTATTTCGTGTCAATGGATATTCTGTTGCGCAACCGCAGTTTCTTTGCCGAGCGACGAAACAAGACAATAGTGCTAACAATCGGCACGGATCCCGAGTCGCAGCCGAGCGGATTTCACAGCATTTGCGTAAACGTTCCGGAACAACAACTGATAAAATCCATACTGGCACTCGAACAGCGAGCACATGCCAACGGCCGCAACCTTCCTCCACTACCCCAACCCGCACAAACAAAAATACTATCCGACCGTGAAATAGAAGTCATGGCTCTCATCACGCAAGGGTTTATCAACAAAGAGATAGCCGACCGGCTGAACATCAGTATCACCACCGTCATGACCCATCGTAAGAATATAATGGAAAAGCTGAATATCAAAAGTGTTTCTGCCCTGACTGTTTTTGCAGTCACTCACGGTTATGTCGACATAAGCAAAATATGATATTTCACGCCGAAAAGCCTCAAAAACAGCCAAAAACGAATACGAAAATATCAAGCATAAAAACCGGTTGCCTAACAAAAGAAATACAAATGCAACCAAAAACAGCACCGGTTGATCTATAAGAAAACTAACCTTACGGCAAACAACGGGAACGCCAGGATATCAAAAGAACCGATTACGGTCTAAAGCGGAAGTCTATAAAATTATAAAACAACCTATATCACACCGTCGGAAGCGGAATTTATCCACTTATAAAAACACTTGCCGACGCAGAAACTCTGTCAATCTCTATAACTTATTGATACTTACTTTCTTGTGGTGATGCTCGGGAGATTTTAGCAACAGAATAGCAACAAATGTCTGACAACTCCTGAAAAGTCGGATCTTGAGGCTTATTTTCCACGCAAAAAATAAGAGATTACGATAAGAAAAAATCCAATCATAATCTCGTATGTGCTTCTACCGCAAACACATCGAGCAAACATAATGCCCATTTATCACATGGCTAACAACCAATCCAATATCCGGCTCCTTCATAAACATGACTTATCAATGACCATTTCAGATATTACGTTATCCATAACGGACAAACAGCGCCATGATAGTTATGATCCGGAAGGATTAATTAAGACGCCCGTTCCATAACAGACAAAAAAACATGTTAACGACAAATGAATATTCATCCCGCGGCATATATATGTCATTCATTGCAAACATACTCCTAAACAGACCATAAATCAATGACATGCCAACAACAAACGCAAAGCGGTAAGCTCTCTATGCCATACTTTTATGAATATGAACCGCCCTATTTCCAGAACCGTGAGGTTATATCCGTGAAGTCATCGCCTGACGCACGTTTGTAAAGCCTCTGGTTCGTGGTGCGCTCTTTCAGGCACCCGAGATGCTTGATATATGGTCCGAGCTTTATATAATCAAAGTCAGTCTTGCGCACTGCGGACGGTACACGACTGCGACCGCTATACCACGCCACCTTCAACCCCGGATGCTCACGGTGCAGATAGCGGGCAAGTGTGTTCACATACGTCGGTTCTGCGTCTCCACCCATAAAACAGACACAGGTTATATCGCTTCCATATTCCTTTATAAACCCCTCCAAAACCATTGGCGTCAGCGGCTCACCGATATTCTGCCACAGGTATTGGCTGTGACAACCCGGACACCGGCACGGACAGTTAGACAGATTTATAGAGAGTGTGACCTCGTCGGGGATCTCCTGAAATACCACTCCCGTATTCACAAAGTTAAGCATACGCTCATCTGATTGACAATTGAATATTGATTATCCTTTATTAACCCAGACCGCAGACGGCATAAAATCAATCACTCCGCCCGCCAACCACACACAGCAGACCTTCATTATAAATCGGCATGCGCATAGTGTCTGCGGCTTGCCTCCCTCTGACGGGCCTCCGAGAAATTGCTCACACGCTTCAGATAACCGATGATACGCGTCATGTAGTCTATATTCTTCGAGTGGCACTTAGGACACTCGTGCAAATAGCGCTTATCTATCGTACCGCAATCATTGCATATTGTATTCGGTATATTGAAAGTGAAATAATTGCATCCCTCTCTCGCCGCCACGTTGAGCAACTGACGATACTGTGCTTTCGAGAGGTGTTCTTCAAGATTCATGTGCAGTGCCGAACCACCTGTGAGGTGCTGAATGTAAGGAGCTCCATGCAACTTGAACTTGTCAATGATATTCAATGAGTCGTCTTCCACTATATAGAAATAACTGTTGTAGCAGTCGCGCGGCACGAAATAGCCGTCTTCCCTATCCCACTTGGAATGCTTCACACCAACATTCTCCGCAGGAATCATCTCGCAGTTGAACAGCACATCCTTCGTGCGATACTCCTTGTTCTTCCGCTCTACCAGTCCGAGCACTGTCTGCACAAAATTCAGATAATCGGGATTATCGGTGATAGCAAGCCCCATAAACTCGGCTGCCTCAACGAGTCCATTCACTCCTATTGTCAGATACTGCCGGCCAATATTGATATATCCCGCATCGAACAGAGGAAGCATGCCATGCTGCCACAACTCTTTCAGGTTTTCATTATAAGCGAGTTGCACTTTGTGGCAAAGATCTATCACATCTGTGAGATACTCCTTATAGTCCATGTTGTTGTTCACGGCATACTGTATGCAGCGGTTCAGGTTTATCGTCAGCACACTCTTGGAACCAGTCGACACACCGCCCGCACCGAGAGTATAGCTAAATCCGTTGTCCTGTATCTCGTTGCGCAACCTACAACAACTCGAAAGAGAATCGGCATTGTCACTCATATAAGTAAAGAACGAGTGACCTTCTGAATACATCTCGGAAGTGAAATCGGCCATGTCGGCGTCTATCATTTCACCGTCTTTGCTCAGCAGGGCCATTGTTTCCACCGGGAAAGTGAGCACTGCCTTTGTGCGTTCCCTGTTAAACCATTTCATGAAACGCTTTTGAAGCCAGCAAAGTCCGTTCCAGTCGGGCTGACTGCCGTCGGGAAAATAAAACTCTCCGAAAAGGCTTTCGAAATACGGTTTGTCGTAGTATGCTATATTCCAGAATACCGCCTGATAATTACGGGCTCCTGTAGGCTGGTTTATCGAGTACACAATCTGCTCGAAACAGTCGGTTATCACTTTGTCGATCGTACGCCGCTTTGCCGACAGGTCTACCACATCACCCGCTTTCTTATAGTAATCACGGCCATATTCCAAACCGATAAAATAATTGAGATACATAAGAAATTCCGGTGTGGCACATGCCCCGCTGAGCATGCTTGACACCATGAACACCATGTTGACAAAACCACCGCAGAACGATTTAAGATTTGTCGGAGCCGTCGAATTGCCACCGATAGACATTGTCCCACCGATAAGCCACGGGTACATCGTTATAGATGCGCAATAGTTTGCCAGGCTCGTCTCATCATTCTTATATATAAAATGATGCGTGAGCAGGTCGATGTATTTGTCTGACAGGTCCTTACCATACATTTTCTTTATACGGTCTGTCATCAGACGACGGTTAAGCCGGATAAAACTCGATTTGGGCAACTCTCCTATGAGTGTCGCTATGTTCTTATGCTCCACGTTAGCATTTGCGTCATATTTAGAGCCGGTGGCGGCATTGGCAGCCTCACAATAGTCGGCGAGAAATTTCAGTTTGTCCATCGTCTCCCGGTCCTCAGTGTGCCGCTGCCGATAAAGCATGAACGATTTGGCAACCCTATAGTAGCCTTCTTTCATCAACGACTCCTCCACTTGGTTCTGTATCTCCTCTACCGTGATACCCTCATGAATATCGAGATGGCTCAATATACTTGATATATGCCCCAGGTCGGCAGGCTCTTTTACAGACTCGAACGCCTTGATGATGGCATTCATTATTTTATCGAGTGAGAAACGATCTGTCGAACCGTCTCTTTTCGTAATGGTAAAGCTCTTTATTTCCATCGCAAGTTACTCTTTTTGGAAAACTTTTTTGAATTTAATTTTCAAAAAGTTTTCCGTTTTTGAAAATTTATTGTTAGATTTCTCTCTTTCCGGTTGAACACTTTGGATTACCAAAGCCGGATGCAAAGATACAATAAAATCCGATACCACGTACCGGATTTGCCATAATTTATATGTATAATCACAAACTTTTCTTCACAGCTTAACTGCCGAAATATCCACCAGCCCGTTCACTATCGCATATATCGTCAGGCCTGCCGGACTGTGTATCTGCAACTTACGGGCTATGTTCCGGCGGTGTGTAATAACCGTGTTCACACTGATGCACAGATGATCGGCAATCTCCTTGTTCGCCATCCCCTGTACGAGAGCCACGATTACGTCACGCTCACGCTCCGAGAGCATGTCACCGTTCTCCTGCCCTCCCTTGAATACCATCGACGATATGTTTTTCGTCACGTCGCTGCGACGCGACAACCGTTCAAGCCGCCTGATAGCAGGCACAAACACCTTGTCTTCCACCTGGGCGTGCAGGCTCAGCCACTCCTCATTGTTATATATGTCGTGCAGGGTTGCCATAAGCTGGTTATTCCTACGCACATCCGACGGCATATATTTGATAATCAGTATTTTCAGCTCTTTAAGTTTCTCAGATGCTTCCTCGTGTGTCTTTGAGAACGTCTCTATCGTGTAGTCGCCCGCGGCACGCCCTTCCAGAAGCGCATTCACGTATGGGAACAGTGTCTGCTCCTCATACATCATGTGCCTGCGTATCTCTCTGGAATACTCGTCGTAAAGTTTCATTATCAATATGCCGAGACTGTCGCTCTCGTCTATCGACTCGGCCAGCTCGCGCCGGATGAACGGCAGTTGGAAGTCGAGATAGTACACATGGCTCGCTTCGAGATAGTGCAGCAACGTGGGCACGGACAGCTGTTCATCGTTGTCGAAATCGGAATAGCCGTTGATCACGAGGTTCACCACAGCGAGAAACGTGTATGTGTCGACGCCATTGTCCTCGCAAATCTCCTTCACCGTCTTGTCTCCGAAACCGAGATTGATGCCGAAACTGCCGAGCGACTGCAACAGGTCGTAGTTGTCTTTGATGAGCGATATCATCTTGTCGCCCGCCTCATATATCTTCTGATGTTTCATTGTTTTTAGCCATTTACCTTTATTCCATGCAAAAATAAACAAATTAAAGCATTCCGACAATAATCATTTGTAAGTATTTAAGCCATCCGAATTATTCACGTCATGGCATTTTTTAGGTAATCATTAATACGCAAAAACACTGCCGGAGGGCATTATACACCGCTATTATTTCAATAACTACTTTCACAAATACATCAGAACAAAAGGAAAACAATGGCGGATTTAAGACATACTATGTATGGGAAGCGGCGCAAAGGTATCACGGCCTGTACGCCGTGATACCTATATCTCTGCCCGAGGCGTATCCGGCCAGCAGACCGCCGACATACCGGGCGTTAGCCATTACCTGCCCTTCATCACCGTCATAACCGTTTATCAGCACGAGCACATGGCGTGTTTCCATCGTCATCTTGGTACGCTCGTTGTCGCTTGTAGGCGTACCCACACCACCGGCGGCATCCCTGTATACAGGCAGACCGGCTATATTGAGCATCCCACGGCCTATCCCCTCATAAGGCTCGCCTTCACGGCCGATGCCGAGCGTGAGAGTGTCACCCTCAAACCGGCCGGCGTCGAAACCGCCGATACTGTATCCGTAAGCAATGCTCGCAAGGTTGACAAGGTCTACGAGCGTATCTATCCTGTACAAAGGCTTACCCTGTATGATGCGCCTCATGAGCGCCTCGGCCGCCGGACGGTAGCGGCTCGGATCCTTTCCGCACGCCTTGTACACACGTCTCGTGGCCCCGATGCCCGATATTTGCTTTATCGTCTCCGTGGTATGTTCAGCCCTAAACCGCTCGGCAAGAGTGTCTATCTCGCTCCACAGAGCGGCGTTATGCTCCGTATTGACCACCCGTGCCTCCACCGCCGCACCCACAAAACCAGGACACACGGTCTCTATCTCGCTTGAAACAATTATCCTCATCTCGTCAAATAGCATTAAAACGTTCTTTCATCACAACCGACCCGCAAGCAAACAGCAATGGAGACGCCAACCATCACCAAGCGGAATACCTGCCTATCGGCTACTCACCCAACATAGTAAGGAACTCATCCTCGTCCACTATGCGTACCCCGAGTTTTTCAGCCTTTTGCAACTTGGCCGGCCCCATGTTGTCGCCGGCGAGTATGAAAGAGGTTTTTGAACTTATCGAACCAACGCTCTTACCACCGTTCCGCTCTATCATCTCTTTATACTCGTCGCGTCCGTGATGCCTGAACACACCGCTGATGACCACCGACTGCCCCGCCAGCTTGTCGCTGCCGCCCGCCATCTGCTCTTCCGAGAGTCGCATACAGACCCCATGCCCACGCAGACGTGATATTATTTCGAGATTTTTCCCGTCGCGGAAATATGTCATCACGCTGCGGGCTATCACCTCACCGATGCCTTCCACCTGAGTAAGTTCATCCATACCGGCCGCCGCCAATGCTTCCATTGTCTTGAAATGGCGTGCCAGCAACTTGGCGGACGTCTCACCGACAAAGCGTATGCCGAGGGCAAACACCACCCGCTCAAACGGCACTCCGACCGAGGCCGCTATACCCTGGACAATCTTTTGCGCCGATTTGGCGCGGCTACCGTCACCGTTTATCTGCTGAATGTCGATATCGTATAAATCGGCTATATCATGTATCAGTCCCCTACGGAAATAATCGTCTATCGTCTCCGGACCGAGGCTCTCGATGTCCATTGCCTTACGGGATATGAAATGCTCTATACGCCCCTTTATCTGCGGAGGACATCCGGTATCGTTCGGGCAGTAATATGCCGCCTCTCCATCATAGCGCACAAGCTCGGCATCGCATTCGGGACATCGTTTTACAAACTCCACGGCCTTTGTTCCGGCCTCACGGCTGTCTGTGTCCACACCGACAATCTTAGGTATTATCTCCCCTCCCTTTTCCACATACACGTAGTCACCATCGTGCAGATCGAGACTGCGTATGAAATCGGCGTTGTTCAGCGTGGCGCGCCTGACAGTGGTACCGGCAAGCCGCACCGGTTCCATATTGGCAACTGGAGTCACCGCACCCGTGCGTCCCACCTGAAAAGTAACATCGACAAGCCGTGTACGCTCCCTCTCGGCCTTGAATTTATATGCTATGGCCCACCTCGGGCTTTTTGCCGTATACCCAAGAGCACGCTGCTGGCGATGCGAATTGACTTTCAGTACAATGCCGTCTGTAGCCACAGGCAGATTTTTACGCTCCTCGTCCCAGTACCTTATGAACTCGTATATCTCGTCGAGGTTCTTCACCTTGCGCATGCCGTCGCTTATCTTGAAACCCCACGAGCGGGCAGCTTCCAGGTTCTCATAATGCCCGTCGGCCGGAAGTCCATCGCCGAGCATGTAATAAAGATAGGCATCGAGATGCCGGCCTGCCACAAGAGCCGAGTTCTGACTCTTCAAAGTGCCGCTCGCCGCATTGCGCGGATTGGCAAACAGCGGCTCTCCGGCCGCCTCACGCTCTTTGTTAAGCCGCTCGAACACGCTCCAAGGCATGAGGATCTCGCCACGTATTTCAAACTCTCCCGGAGGAATGACCTGTCCGGAAGAGTGTGGCGCGGTAAACAACTCCAACGGTATTGTCCTTATCGTCTTAACATTGGCCGTCACATCATCGCCACGCACACCGTCTCCTCTGGTGACGGCACGCACAAGTTTTCCGTCGATGTATGTGAGACTTATCGACAGACCGTCGTATTTCATCTCGCAGCAAATATCAAACTCCTCACCGCCAAGCCCTTTCTTCACCGAGTTGTAGAAGTCGGCCACTTCCTGTTCGCTGTACGTATTGGACAGTGACAGCATCGGATAGCGGTGCTCCACCTGCACAAACTCACGGTTTATATCGCTGCCGACACGTTGCGTCGGCGAATTTTCATCGGCCATGTCCGGATGGCGGCCTTCAAGGTCTTGAAGCTCACGCATCATCATGTCAAACTCAATGTCGCCGATTGTCGGCGCGTTCAAAACATAGTATCTGTAATTATGCTCGTGCAACTCCCTGCGCAGTTGCAATATTCTGTCTTTCTCGCTCATCGCTGTCATCATTTTAATATGCTTAAGATTATCCGAAATCGTACGATGCCACTTTTACCATACACGTCGGTCTTACGCATACCCCCGTGTCGAGGCACATCATTATATAGTGCAAACTTACAAAAAATATACCGAAAGACGAAACAGACAATTGTTTTATTTGGCCATGACAGGATAAAACATAAATAAAGCAGGTATGAAATCCAAATGACATGCGGCATAAAAAGTGTAGGGCATATCGCGCTGTATATCGTGATAAAGCTTGCATCAACGCTTGTTTTTGATTACTTTTGCATACGACAAAAACATAATGAAACGACACGACCATGATAAATATTTACAAATACATGTATATCCCAACCACACAACCACAACCGTCTGTGAATATTTATTCGCTTTCTGGAACTGTAATATTTGACAAACGGAAGAAATAACCGCTCCCGCATACTCATATATTCCGCTTCAAACGGAACGCACGGCAATCCCACAGCCCGAACGGCAACGGATAAAGAAGTGCGAACAACGGCTAAAACAGACTGCGACGAGGTGCCCGATGCTCTGCATCGGGCACCTCGTCGCATTATAACGGGATACCCGTTGCATTGCATTTAGACGCTAAACGCGATCCAACGGGATACCGAATGCAATGCAACGGGTATCCGAATGAAAAAAAGACCTGTTTCCGGACGATATATACCGAACAGAGCACCTTGACACAACAAATAATTTATCAATTTTCAAAGGAAAGCCCAAATCCACCACCCGGCATTGCATATATATGCACGAAACAGGCCATAGGAAAGCGTTAAAGAACCGACGCCCTTCAGATGACGTTTTATTTACATCCTCACCGGAGACGACATCTTCATGGCATTGCATGCCGCCACCGTCTTACAGTAAATCAGCATCATAGGATACCAATCCGTACATCCGGCAAAAACGGTATAAAAAACAAATATGGGGCAAGACTTCGTTATGTCTTGCCCCATACTCATAATTCCGGAGTATGCGTCCTTATTTCGCGTATGCCACGCTGCGAGTCTCCCGGATGACGGTTATTTTCACCTGTCCGGGATATGTCATCTCGTTCTGTATCTTGTTGGCAATCTCGCTCGAAAGAGCCTCTGTCTGCACATCGTCCATCTTGTCGGCACCAACGATGACACGAAGCTCGCGTCCTGCCTGTATGGCATAGGTCTTGGTGACACCGGGATAGCTCATCGCAATGGCTTCGAGGTCGTTAAGGCGCTTGATATATGCCTCCACTATCTCACGGCGCGCGCCAGGACGGGCACCGCTGATTGCGTCGCACACCTGAACAATGGGAGCAAGCAGAGTGTTCATCTCGCACTCGTCGTGGTGTGCGGCAATCGCATTGCAGATATCGGGTTTCTCCCTGTATTTCTCAGCCAGCTTGGCACCATAGAGTGCGTGCGGCAGTTCGCTCTCCTCATCAGGCACCTTACCTATATCGTGAAGCAATCCGGCACGCTTGGCCTTCTTCGGATTGAGACCGAGCTCAGAAGCCATTACGGCACAGAGGTTGGCCGTCTCACGGGCATGTTGCAGAAGGTTCTGACCGTAAGAACTGCGGTACTTCATCTTACCGACGATACGTGTAAGCTCGGGGTGAAGCCCGTGTATACCAAGATCGATCGCAGTACGCTTACCGGTCTCTATCACCTCGTTCTCTATCTGCTTTCTCACTTTCTGCACAACCTCCTCTATGCGGGCGGGGTGTATGCGGCCGTCGGCAACAAGCTGATGCAACGCAAGGCGGCAAATCTCACGACGAATAGGGTCGAAAGCGCTGATAACAATCGCCTCGGGGGTGTCGTCGACCACGATTTCCACACCTGTAGCCGCTTCAAGCGCACGGATGTTACGGCCTTCACGACCGATGATACGACCCTTCACCTCGTCATTGTCGATGTGGAACACGCTCACGCTGTTCTCTATCGCCGTCTCGGTGGCCACACGCTGTATTGTCTGTATGACGATCTTGCGTGCCTGTGCGTTGGCGTTGAGTTTCGCCTCGTCCATAATCTCGTTGATATAGCTCTGCGCATCGGTCTTGGCCTCGTCTTTCATGGCCTCTACCAGACGGTATTTCGCCTCTTCCGCGCTAAGCCCTGACAACTCTTCGAGCTTGGCACGCTCTTGAAGCTGCATCTTTTCAAGCTCCTCGTTCTTTATCTGCAACAGTTTCTTCTCGTTGTCGATACGTACCTGCTGGTTGTCGAGATCGTTCTTCCGGCGGCCAAGCTCTTCCTGGCGCTGGTTGAGCGATATTTCACGCTGCTTCAACTTGTTCTCACTTTGCTGGATATGCTGATTGCGCACCTGCACTTCTTTTTCAAGCTCGCTCTTCTTGTTGAGGAACTTCTCCTTCACTTCGAGTAGCTTTTTCTCTTTCATCACCTCGGCGTCTTTCTCGGCCAAGGCTATCATCTCGTTATATTTCCCTTTTATTATATATCGGAAAACAAGATATCCGCAAAGCCCCCCTATGATGAGAGTGGCCGCGGCGATAATTATTGTTAGAACCATAAATTAATAATATGTTGTTGTTAATATTCTCATTTCTTTTTCTCTCCGAGCGCATCCTCTATCTCGGCAGTCAGTGTATTGAGAATATCGTTATATGGAGCGACATCGTTCTTCGCACGTTCTTTCTGGTGCTGAAGCGCGATGTCGATAAGCGTCATCAACGCTATGGTATGGTCACTCTTGCGTCCCTTAAATATCTGTGAGTAGACATTGTACCGGTCCGTGATATGCTTGGCGGCCGCACGGTAATATTCCTCTTCCGCACGGTCTATGACCACCTCTATCTCTTCATCATATACATGTAGGCGTATATGCAACTTATCTCTGTTCTGTTCTGCCATCTTCCTCACTACTTTTGTTCCGTAAGGACCGCGATGCACTTGTTTACATCTCTGATGAGCTTGGCCAGCCTGTTCTTGGCCGTCTCCAAGTCTCCATCCGTGATCTCCATCATCTTCGCCATCTTCAAAGAGTCATAGTCGCTGCTCCTGTTTTCCAAGTCTGCGCGAAGACGTCTTATGTCTTTCTCGTTCTGATCGACCATTGCATAAAGCTCTTCGTTTTCCTTTTTCAATTCCTGAAAGCGAAGTATCATCTGCCTGACACGGGTCTGAAAGGTTGTCAACGTCTGTTCGTTCGGAGCCATTGCTTTTCTCTTTATCTTACAAAGATATTATTTTTCTTCCAATTTTAAGTGCCGCTTGTATATCGTTTAATGTTTTTTAATTCTTTACATTATTGCCGATAACCCGAAATTCATTTCTTTATGTCCTCGTCTTTCGGCTTCGGCTCTTTCTTGGCAAGTGTCACCACCTTGTAAACAAAATCGGTGACCCACTTCTGACTGAATCCCAACCTGCGGTCATACTCGCGTATCGACACCACTGCCTTGAGCACACCGGGATCTTTATAGTCGTTCTTTGTGAAAATGTCATTCACGGTCTTCTCCGTCATCATATAAAGAGCCTTGTTGAAGAAACCTGGTATGCGCAACTTGAACTTCATCAAATTGCCCATGAGCATCATCAAATCCTGTGTAAAACCCTGAAACTGAAACATGTAAGCCTGTATATCCTGCATCTTACGGCAGTTACGGCGAAGGCTCTGGTCTATCTCCTTAAAGAAACTGTCGTCCATCGAGTAGATGTCTTTCAGCATCTTGCGGCAACGCGACTTCTCACCCACACCGAGCTTGTTATTTACCGTAGGCACATGAAGCGTTGTCTTGAAAACCCTCAAGTCGGGAAGCATCGCAAGATTGGTAATGCCAAGATCGGCCGCCATGGCAGCCTGAAAATAAACACGTATCAGGGTCATGAAATCTTCCATACCGCCTGTCTTATGTGTCTCTTCTTCCTTCCGTCCGAATAATTTAGATATTATATTCATAAAATTTATTTTCAATAAAAGCGGGAATATACGAAATCGAAGTCCAAACGATACGCAATAAGCCGCTGATCATACGTCTTTCAGCATGCAAAGTTAATTATTTTTCCTCATATTATAATTAAATTCCATGTAAAATATATGGTAATGCAGGAAAAAAGACTTACCTTTGCCGAAAATTTCAAACTATTACTCAGCTATAACGTGAAAGGAATTGTTTTGGCAGGTGGTAGCGGCACACGGCTCTACCCTATAACCAAGGGGGTCAGTAAACAACTGATACCTATTTTCGACAAGCCGATGATATACTATCCTATATCAGTACTGATGCTTGCCGGAATAAAAGACATATTGATTATCAGCACACCGGCAGACCTGCCCGGGTTCATACGGTTGCTGGGTGATGGAAGTTACTATGGCGTAAAATTCGAATATGCCGAGCAACCGTCGCCTGACGGACTTGCACAGGCATTCATCATCGGCGACAAGTTTATAGGCGATGACTCGGTATGCCTCGTATTGGGCGATAACATATTCTACGGAAGCGGCTTTTCGGGACTGCTCGAACAAAGCGTGAGAAACGCCGAAAAAGATAATCTCGCCACTGTATTCGGCTATTATGTAAACGACCCGGAACGATACGGGGTGGCGGAATTTGACGAAAAAGGCAACTGCTTGAGCATCGAGGAGAAACCGGAAAATCCGAAATCAAACTATGCCGTGGTAGGGTTATATTTCTATCCGAACAGCGTTGTAGAAATTGCGAGGCACATAAAGCCGAGCAAACGGGGAGAGCTTGAAATAACCACGGTGAACCAGGAGTATCTGGCACAAAAGAAGCTGAAAGTGCAGACTCTCCAACGGGGATTTGCATGGCTCGACACCGGAACACACGACAGTCTCAGCGAAGCCAGCACGTTCATTGAGGTAATCGAGAAACGGCAAGGCCTCAAGGTGGCGTGCCTCGAAGAGATCGCTTTCAGAAAAGGATGGATTACGAGGGAAAAGCTCCATGAACTGGCTCAGCCCATGATAAAAAACGACTACGGACAATATCTCATGAATATTTAAGAACCAAACACTATGATGGAAGAAAAGAATAAATTGGAAACGACAGAAACAATAGATGCCCTTGCGCAGAACGAGCAAGAGAGTTCGTTTGATTTCAGAACCATTTTCACCATTTTCATATTAAACTGGCAGTGGTTCGCCTTGTCTATATTTATATGTCTGTGCGGTGCTCTGATATACCTCAGATACAAGAGTCCCGTTTATCAGCTATCGGCAAAAATTCTAATCAAGGACGAAAACAAACAGAAAGGCGGTAGCAGCAACCAGATGCTTGCCAACATGCAGGAACTGGGTTTCATATCCAACAGTGCGGGTATAGACAATGAGGTCGAGATACTGAAAAGTCATATCCTTTCACGTGAAGCCATCAAGGATTTGAAACTGTATGTAGAGTATAAACTTGAAGGAAGGGTCAAAAACCGTCTCATATACAAGAACCAGCCTATCATCGTAGACATCGATCCCGCCAGTCTTGAACAAATGGACGAGACGCTTCAACCCGTCAAATTGAAGATAATAAAAAAAGGAGACACGTATAAAGTCACCGGTATGGCATACACAAAGGAAGGTACTGAAAGACCGTTCAAGACCTCATTCAGTTCTTTCCCTGCCACATTAAAGACGTATGCGGGCGTGCTCACGTTCAGAAAGAACCCGATAAAACCAGTGTTTGAAACTCAGGAGGACTATCAGAAATTCATAAACAAAGACCTCTACGTCACCATTTATCCGTTATCATACGTCGCAGCCTCATACGTTAAGGCCATGTCGGTAGAGCCTACATCAAAAACCACGTCCATCGCTCTAATGACATTGAAAGACAAAAACGTGGAAAGAGCGGAGGATTTCCTCAACCAGTTGGCTATATGCTACAACAGACAGGCCAATGCCGACAAGAACGAGATTGCGGTGAAGACGGAGGAGTTCATCAACGAGCGTCTTGAAAAGATCAATGCCGAGCTTGACGTGACGGAAAGTTCGTTGGAGAGCTACAAGAAGCGTAACAACCTTACGCAGATAAAACTTGACGCAACAGAGAACCTCGCACAGTCGAGCCAGTACTCAATAAAGCTCTCAGAAGCCAAGGCACAGATACAACTGCTCGATTATCTGCGCGAATACATAGACAATCAGGACAACAAATACCAGATAATCCCTTCCAATGTAGGGTTGGAAGACAACGCTTCCACAACTCTTATCAACAAGTACAACCAGAGTGTGATAGACCGTAACAGACTGTTACGCTCCGCATCAGAGATAGCTCCGCAGGTGCTCACGCTTACAGAGACACTCGACCAGCTTCAAAGCAGTATCAGGACAGCCCTGTCACAGGCTCGTCACAGTGCCGATATAAAGCGCATGAACATTGAGAACCAATACTCACAGTATCAAAGCAAGATATCAAGCACCCCCGAACAGGAACGTGTGCTTACTCAAATCGGTCGCCAGCAGGAAGTAAAATCAGGTCTTTATCTGATGCTTTTGCAGAAGCGTGAAGAGAACTCAATATCGTTGGCTGCCACTGCCGACAAGGGTAAACTCATCGATGAGCCTATATTTGAGGGCAAAGTAAGCCCTAAAGGCAGCATAATCATGCTTGTGGCATTAGTGGCGGGCTTCGGTATGCCGCTGCTCATCATATACTTACTGCAATTGCTCCGGTATAAGATCGAGGGCCATGCAGATGTAGCAAGACTCACCAACCTGCCTATAATAGCGGACGTGGCTGTGGCAAACGGAAGTGAAGACAGCCCAGGCGGTATTGTGGTGCACGAGAACCAGAACGATCAGATAGACGAGATATTCCGAGCCATGCGTACCAATATCCAGTTCATGCTGAAAGGAGACCAGCGTGTCATCATGTTCACATCGTCCACATCGGGTGAAGGTAAGACATTCAATGCAGCCAACCTTTCGGTTTCTTTCGCATTGCTTGGCAAGAAAGTCATCCTTATCGGTCTCGACATCCGCAAGCCCGCGCTTGGCAAACTGTTCAGAATGTCTGACCGCAACATGGGTGTTACCACGCTGTTGTCAAAAGACGAAGTCACAATGGAAAGCATAAAGAGCCAAATACGCCCGTCGGGAGTAAACAAGAACCTCGACCTCATGTTTGCCGGCCCTGTACCTCCAAACCCGACCGAGCTTCTTGCACGAGAAAATCTCAGCCAGATCATCGAGATGCTGAAAGCCGAGTACGACTATATCATACTCGATACGGCACCTGTCGGACTCGTTACCGACACTCTGCAAATCGGCAAGCTCACAGACGTCACCGTCATTGTGTGCCGTGCAGACTATACCCCGAAAGCGGCATTCGGCCTTTTCAACGGTCTTGCGGCCGAGAAAAAACTGCCTAACATGTGCATAGTACTTAACGGTGTAGACCTGTCAAAGAAGAAATACGGCTACTACTACGGCTATGGCAAGTATGGCAAATACGGACGCTACGGCGGTTACAGCTCATACGGAAGCTATGGTAACTATGGCTCATACGGAAGTTATGGCAATTATGCGAACAGCCACTACGGAAACGCAAACGATAATTCAGTAAAGAAATGACAATAGCAGTAGATTTCGACGGAACAATAGTCGAGCATAAATACCCGAAAATCGGTGAGGAGATTCCTTTTGCAATCGATACCCTCAAAATGCTTATCAAAGATCATCACAAGCTCATCCTATGGAGCGTGCGTGAGGGAGATTTGCTCGAAGAGGCGGTAGAATGGTGCAGAAGCAGGGGCGTTGAGTTTTACGCCGTGAACCGGGACTATCCGGAAGAGACATCCAGCAACAACCAGCACTTCAGCCGCAAGCTGAAAGTGGATATGTTCATAGACGACCGCAATGTGGGCGGATTGCCAGATTGGGGCACGATATACCGAATGATCAGCCACCGCAGAACATGGAATGACCTCATGATGGAAGCTGAAGGGAACAACACCGGCAACCCGTATGGTCCGCAAAACAAACAGATGAAAAAGAAATGGTGGCAATTCTGAACACCACATGATACGTAATGAAAAACCGGCTGCATGACTTCACGCAGCCGGTTTTTCATTGAATATACACAAGGATTGGCATGCCTTCACACTTGACGCACCGCTCATAACAATTAATAGCCATCGAATAACACCTAAAACACAATATCATTGCCAGGCACAAAGCCCATTACATGTCTCCACATGCAGCAACACACTCACCATATATAATGTGACACACAATATACCGGTTAATAACTCATTAACTACGAGCAAACTCCAAGACGGTATTTCTGAAAGCGGAAGGATTACCAATATCAAACATACGGCCGTCAACTCTCACTCCCAATATGCCCTTCTGCCGCCTCACTGCATCGAGAGCTGCCGTCAGCTCAATCTCCCGGCCGTCTCCGTCAGCATCGGCCGCCATAATATCCGCCGCCAGACGGTCAAACACATCTGGAGTGAGAATGTATTGCCCGAAAACCGACCAGTATTCTTTCCCTCCATCGGCACCTTCCACGTACATACAATCTTCCGCAAACGCGGCATCCGGTTTCTCGGTCATCATCGACACATTGAGAATACGCCTCTGAACATCATCCCACCGACCGCTCAATATCCCGTATTTGTCCACATCAGTCAAACAGATCCGATGAATGGCAACCACAGGCTTGGCATACTTCTCATACTCTTCTATCAGTTGCAGAGCGCATGTCTTGTTACCATCGCTCCTATACAACGTATCACCAAGCAACAGCAGTACCGGCTCATTGCCCGCGAATTCCGTTGCCTGAAAGACAGCATGCCCGAAACCACGCTTCTCATTCTGGTAAACATAATGCAGGTGCTTGCCTATATCAAGGATATGATTGGCATAGCCACGGTTTTGAGGAGACAACTTTCTCAAATACTCTTCAGGCAACGGTGTCTCAAAAAAATCTATATACTGGCGCCGTTCTTCCTCCGAGCCGAGTATTATACAAACCTCCTCTATGCCGCTGGCCATCAACTCTTCGAGCAATATAAGTATGACAGGACGCACCATGCCATCCGGACACGGCACAGGGAAGAAGTCTTTTTTCATGGCACATGTGGCCGGATAGAGCCGGGTGCCGAACCCTGCGACGGGAATAATAGCTTTCCTGACTGTATGCACCGGCTGCAACGTGAACGAATAAGCACGCAATCCGCAATCATTAAGGTACTCTTCAAGCCGATGCTGGCACTCAGAGTCGCGAGCGAGAAACTGCACCGAGCCGTCACCGTGCGACCCAACGCCTTTTCCTCCATATACGAGCGGCTTTATATTCTCATCATTCAGATAGCGGTGCAGTATCGGGGAATTGAGCGCAGGAGACATCGGAGTGACAAACCTGTCGAAAAGATCCTCCGTCTCGGTCATCAGTTTGCCGAGCCGCTCGGCATCGCCCGACGCAATATACCCCACCGCACGTTCGACAATATCCCTGTTTTTGCTTCCGAAAAAATCATGCAGCCGCCGGCTGTCATCGTCCATGGCAAAAGGATACGACTTGTTGAGATCTGCCAGTATCTGCACTGTATCCTTACACGAGCACAAGTCTGCTATCACCCAGTGCAACGGCCGTTTGACTGTCATAGCCCTTACCTCCACCTCGTCGCCGTCGAAAAGCATCAGGCTCGGCTTCACACCGAAAGCGCACGCCTGGTCGAGACGGCCGCAACGAGACGCGGTGCGAAGCTCGCCGAGATAGGCGATGTTCATCTCGCCGAGCGTATTAAGATTGAGGTGATACAGTTTGTTGAATGCCCTTGCCACAAGCACACAGATAGCAGCGCTGCTCGACAATCCGCTCTTCATCGGAAGCGTCATCGAAGTAATGTTTATACGCACGCCACCCACCTTATACCATTCGAGCATATATGACGCCACACCCGCACAATAGCAGAAGAACGAGCCCGACTTGGCTACCTTTTTCAGTTCAGCGTCGTTCATACGGCATGAGAAATTGCTCCAAAGCCCCTCTATCTCCGGGGCGCAACTCGTCACCTCAAAGACCGGCGACCGCTCAATCTCGGCATATATCCCCTGCTCTATTCCCGTCACGACAGCAGCTCCGGGCAATATATCTGCATTCATGGTACGGTAATGCCCCGCCCAATCGGTATGCTCGCCAAAGAGGCAAAGCCTTCCCGGCACAAAAAGCTTTATCATTTCAGATTATGTTATTTCTTTTTTCACAGTCTTTCCGCACTGCTCAATGCACTGCGACGCATCATCCGAAAGCCGGATGTGTCTTACCATGCAAAGATAACGAAAATATCTTTGAAAAAACAATTTAGTACCCGATTATTTGGTCATACAGATTATTTTATATACTTTTGCATCATAAACAACAGATGTTAATAACGAACCGACAAACCATTTGCCTATCGACAAAAACTTTACTTAATAATAAAAACAAAGATTAAGTATGACGAAATTTGACAGTATGACCGACGAAGAGTTGGCCTTACGATATGTTGGAGGAGACAACAAGGCATTTGACGAGTTATTGGCACGCAATCAATCAAAGTTGTTCACATATATAATGTTCGTGGTCAGGGACCAGGAACTGGCTAATGATTTGTTTCAAGACACATTCGTAAAAGTCATCACCAAGCTACAAGAGGGTAAATACACAGACTCGGGAAAGTTCTCTTATTGGGTAACAAGAATTGCCCATAACGTCATTATGGACTGGTACAGGATGCAGAAAAACGAACATATCGTGGAACCAACTGAAGACAACGACCTGTCCAACCTCAACGAGAACTCTGTGATAGATACCGGAATAGAGTCAGAAATAGTCAACAGCCAGATTATGACAGACGTAAAACGAATGATGGACAAACTGCCCACCGCACAACGTGAGGTGGTATACATGAGATTTTATCAGGATTTGTCGTTCAAAGAGATTGCCGAAGTGACGGGAGTCAGCATCAACACCGCTCTCGGCCGCATGCGATATGCAATTCTAAACCTCAGGCGCATGGCTCACGAACACGATATTCTGCTTAAAATGGAAGCTTGAAAAGCATAAAAAAATAGAACCATTCCTACATAGGATAGTTCTTTTAAAAAGCGGAAAAGTATTTTCCGTTTGCAATCATAAGACAAATTCATGTCATTAAAGCATTAAACGCCTTGCAACGGGTATTCGGTTGCAAGGCGTTTTGTATTAATCATTTAAAATAACGATCACATATTGTACCGCAACGGACTGGCAAATACAAAACAATTTATTGAGGCAGGCCGGAAGTCTGGGCTGGTTTCATTTTCTTTTTTTTGTGATTTGCGCAGTCTGCATTTCTGTCGGGAACTCACTATAACATACTCTTGTAACCCCTAAAAAGTGAGTTATGCGAAGTACATTCAAAGTAATTGCTCTATATGAAAAAAACAGCGAAAAACAGGGATGCAACCCGCATTTGAAGTGCTGTCTTACGGTAGACGGCGAGATTAAACAGCTCAATAGCAAGATGGATGTTTCGCGGCTGCATAAAAGCCCACTATCTCTGTATCTGTATAGAGCCGGAAACCATTATGAAACTCTTTTAACAGCACAATGCCAAGTCAGCCAAGAAAGTATGATACATCAGTCTAAGGGTACATTCCAGCGTCATGTAACCGTCCGCAAGAAGTATCAGCCATCAAAATACCTATTTTTTGCGATTGCATATTTTTTTCAGCAAGCTTATCTTTGCACTCGAAAACTAATTATATGTCAATAATAAAAAATATACACAGATTTAGAAAAATAGAGGCTTTTGTTGCCATACTGACTGTCTGCTTTCTGCCGATTTCCGCTCAGTCGCATAGTCCGCACCATGGCCATCATGATTCGCCCGTCTTCGCATGGCTCTCGGGGAGAGTAATGGAAAAAGACAGTACGGCAGCTTCTTTCGCTACCGTATATCTGAAAGATACAAATTACGGATGCTCCACAGACGACAAGGGGAGGTTTCGCTTCAAGGTTCCTGTAGGAACGCACGAGTTGGTCGTTTCACTTCTCGGCTACGAACCCGTCAAGAAAAATATAACAGTAAGTCAGGATTCGGAAAATCTTATGGTCATTCTACGACCGGCAACGACCGGGTTGGAAGAGGTTGTCGTTCATTCCAGCGGTGTAAGTCGGGTTCAACAATCACCGTTCAATGCAGTGGCAATAAATACCAAGACCTTGCAGAATACGACCAAAAGTCTAAGTGACGCACTTTCGCGACTACCCGGCATAAAACTCCGCGAATCGGGTGGTGTGGGTTCCGACATGCAGCTTATGCTTGATGGCTTCAGCGGCAAACACGTCAAAGTTTTCATCGATGGTGTGCCACATGAAGGAGCCGGACAGGCGTTTGACCTGAACAATATCCCTGTGGGCTTTGCCGAGCGTATAGAGGTATACAAAGGAGTCGTGCCTGTGGGCTTCGGTACCGACGCCATTGGCGGTGTAGTAAATATAGTCACAAATAAACGACGTAGCAGTTGGCATGCAGATGCCTCCTACTCCTACGGATCGTTTAATACCCATCGCTCGAGCATTCGCCTCGGACAAACGACCAAAGATGGGTTCTTGTATACAATCGAAGCATTCCAGAATTATTCGGACAACAATTATTACATCGACAACTGGGTGCGTGAGTTCGAGGTACAACCCGATGGTACGATCCACAAATTTCCCGTAGATAAAAATGACGTTAAACATGTCCGTCGTTTCAATAATGCGTTTCACAATGAGGTGGTGTCTGGTAAACTCGGTCTTATCGGGAAAAAATGGGCTGACCGGCTCGTGTTTGGCTTCTCTTGGTCAAATTTCTACAAGGAGATCCAGACGGGTGTCTATCAGGAGATTGTTTTCGGAGAGAAACACCGTAAAGGGCATTCGCTCTCCCCCTCACTCGAGTATGTCAAGCACAATATCTTCACTCCGGGGCTCAACCTGCTCGTCTCAGCAAATTATAACCACAATATTACACACAATATCGATACGACAGCCCGCTATTATAACTGGTACGGCCACTATTACGAAAAAGGCAGTCGCGGTGAGCAATCCTATCAGAACAGCGAATCGAAAAATACGAACTGGAATGCCACGCTGACGCTCAACTACCGCATCGGCGATATCCATACATTGACGTTCAATCATGTATATAGCGATTTTCGACGCACGAGCCGCTCTCACTTGGGAAAGTCATCGGTAGTGACAGATTTTTCCATTCCTAAAATTACGCGCAAGAACATCAGCGGACTTTCTTATCGGTTAATTCCGTCCAAGCGGTGGAATGCCTTAGCATTTGTCAAGTATTACCAACAATACAACCGTGGTCCCGTGTCACGCAGTACCGACGGTGTGGGTGATTACGTCTCGCTTGGCAAAAGTTTGTCTACATGGGGTTATGGGGCAGCAGGAACTTATTACGTACTAAAAGAGTTGCAAGCGAAACTCTCGTACGAGCGGGCTTTCCGTTTGCCCACCACCGACGAACTCTTCGGTGACGAGGATCTCGAAGCAGGCCGCACAGACCTGAAGTCTGAAAAGAGCGACAATATCAACCTGAATTTCAGCTACCACGGCCGTTTCGGCTACCACAGCCTATATGCAGATGTCAGCCTCATCTACCGCAACACAAAAGACTACATCAAGCGCGGCCTGGGAAAGCACGGCTCAACGCAATATGGCATCTACGAGAACCACGGACATGTCCGCACCAAAGGCTACAACGTGTCATTGCGCTACTCGTTTGCCCGCAGGTTCGACCTCGGTGGTACGTGGAATAGCATAGACACACGCGACTATGAGCGGAACTGGACAGGATCGTCTCAGCAGGAAAACATGCACTACAAGGTGCGGCTGCCGAACATTCCATACCGCTTTGCCAACTTCGACACCAATTTTTATTGGCGTAACCTCTTCGCCAGAGGACATACACTCACAGTAGGTTATGAAGGTTTCTGGCAGCACTCCTTTCCACTTAACTGGGAGAACATTGGCGACAAAGACTCCAAAGCCTACGTGCCTGAGCAACTTTCGCACAATCTCCAGCTGTCGTACAGCACCCAAAACGGACGTTATAATATTTCATTGGAGTGCCGTAACCTGACCGACGCACGACTCTACGATAATTTTAGCCTTCAGAAAGCAGGACGTTCGTTCTACGTCAAGGCACGTGTTCATTTCGGCGACTGATTTATAAATTACAAATAAAAAAAACAATTATGAAAAAGAATCTTCACACATTGGGGCTTCTCGCCCTATTATGCATCGGCACAACCGGCCTGCTGACCTCGTGCAGCGACAGCAATGACACACCCGAGACAACACCGGGTACCGATGCCGGAACCTCATACGTAATCGCGGCTATGGACGACGGCACGAGCTATCTTATTACCGCTCCGTCACTTGATGAAGGCACTGTTACCGTGCGTGGCATGGGCACTGAGGTGCTCGGTGGCTCCTACTGGGTATTCAAGAACCATAAATATGTATTCTCACTGGTTTATAACAAAGGTGGAGCCGGTACCGGCGCATCCTACTACCTCAACGCAACAGGTAAACCCACCGAGAAATACAGTTACGAATTCAACCGCATCACCTCCTACGGCACGTGGGGCGACAAGGTCGTGACCGTATCGACCGGCAACTCTAAAACAACGGATGCCCAAGGCAATATAGCACAAGCGCTTCTATTCAACTACCTTGATGAAAATACGGGTGGACAAACCGAAGGGTCGATTGATGCGGAGAACTTTCTCGGCAATGGCGAGAAGGTGACATTCGCAGGTCTGGAAGAGGCCAACGGCAAACTCTACACCTCGGTCGTACCGATGGGCATGAGCCTCTACGGCATAGCAAAGTGGCCGGATAAGGTAACTGACCATGAACTGATCGCCAAAGCCGACGGCGGTTCTGCCAGTGGCTCCTATACGGCTGGCGTGATTCCCTCTACGCAATATCCAGATCGTGCCTACATCGCCATCTACAGCGGAACATCATTCGCAGAGAAACCTGTAATCGCCTCGACCGACCGAATCGGTTTCGCATGCGGTCGCATGCGTTCACAGTACTACCAAACGATTTGGGCTGCCGACAATGGAGATCTCTACGTCTTCTCGCCAGGCTATGGTCGCACATTTACTTCGTCGGCTGATTTGAAAAAGGTAACAGGAACCAAACCATCGGGCGTAGTGCGTATACGTAAGGGAGAGACGGACTTCGACCCCGACTACTATGTGAATTTCGAAGAAATCGGCACGAAGCATCCTATCTTCCGTTGTTGGCACATTTCGGATTGCCACTTCCTGCTCCAGCTCTATTCCGAAGGCGTGGATGGAATGAAGAAAGGCAAGGATGCCATCGTCAATGAACTGGCCGTCTTCGACGCCGAAAAGAAAACGGTGGTTCCCGTTACGGGCTTGCCGTCCAATCTGGCGGGCTTCGGAGGAGAACCATACGGTGAGAACGGTGCCATGTACATAGCAGTGACCGTGACCGGTGGCGACAAACCGGCGTTCTATAAAATAGATACAGTGACAGGACGTGCCCACAAAGGTCTGGTGATAGATGCGGAATCCGTTGCCACCGCAGGAAAACTGACCATCCAAAAGTAAAAAATACAACGGACAAAATAACAGCCCGCTATCTGCCAAGCTGTTACTTTGTCCGTCCCAAATACTCTATTTATGAAACAGTTCATTTCAAAAATACACCTGTGGCTCTCCATCCCGTTCGGACTTATCGTCACCGTCATCTGTCTGTCCGGTGCTGCGCTCGTCTTCGAAGATGAAGCAACCCGTGCGCTTCACCCAAAACTCTACCATGTGGCTCACGCCAATGTACAGCCACTTGCACCATCGCAACTCGTGGCACGCGTCGACGAGCAGATGCCTGATTCGCTCCATCTGTCCTCACTGCGACTCTCCGGCCAGCACGACGAAACCTGTATGGTCACCTTTCACGAAACGGGCCGCAGACGGTTGAGCGTTGATCCCTATACGGGTCACGTGAACGGCTGGCTCGGAAGTTCCACCATGCGCAAGCTCCACCGCTGGCTGCTTGATCCACCTGCAGCTAAAGGAGAGAAATCTGTCGGAAAAATCATTGTCGGAGTCTCAACGCTATGTCTGGTAGTGATTTTGGTTAGCGGTTTTATTCTTTGGTTTCCCCGTAACCGCAAATCGTTACGCAACAGGTTGAAAATAACATTTTTCAACGGACGCCGCCGTTTCTACTACGACTGCCACATCGCATTGGGATTCTACACTACCCTATTATTGCTGGTAATGGCGCTGACAGGTCTTACCTGGTCATTCGGCTGGTACCGCACAGCTGCTTACGCACTTTTTGGCGGTGCACAGCAAAGCATTGCCGCATCAGAAAACACCTTGAAAAAGACCTATTTTATTGATCGCAATGGCCGCAAAACAACAGGTAAGGGAACCGCTGATCCGAAACTCGGAAAGTTGCGAAACGAGAAAGAAGAGTTTAAGTTCGATTATTCCGTGTGGGACAAGGCGCTCACGCAACTCACCGCACATTATCCTGTTTACAAAACAATCTTACTGACACAAACCGAAGCGCAGGTCGTACGACAATCCAATATACGACGTACCGACCGCATTGCGTTCGACCCGCACAGTGCTCGTCTCGGTGACATTATGCGTTATGAGGACACGCCCCGACATCAACGTCTCCAAGCTTGGTTCTACGCGTTCCATACCGGTTCCTGGGGTGGTATTTGGACGAAACTGCTCTATTTCCTTGCCGCGCTCATCGGTGCCACATTGCCACTGACTGGTTATTATCTGTGGTGGAAGCGGTATTCAGACCGGAAGAGAACGAAATAGCTTTTACGTCGGTACAAGATAATCGAGAAGTGGGAACGGGAAATGGTTACGCATCCCCTTCTCGATTAAATATCCCAACATACCCTAAATATAGCAATGAGTACACAAACACTGTAATTGACGACTCCCAAAAGAATATTTTTCTCCGAAAAACATTTAGGAAAATCAACGGGATGAATGATATTCTTTTTCTGCAATCCGATTTTATAAAATTATTACGATCGCTCGTATTTTCGGAAAAAGATATTATATTGTCTATCAAATAGTTATTTGACAACATAGCAATGCAAAAGGCTGAATTTCGCATGTTTAAGAAATATCAACCTCCATTACTAAAATAATTCGCTAAAAGTTCATTACCCAATCGGTTAAGTCTAACCGATTAAAATCTGAAACAAGAACCAGCCAAACCTCATAAAACTCATAATCCAGACAAATACAATAACAACTCAAAACCCGCATTTATATATCCGACATCTCATGGTCTGTATCAGGCAAACGATTTTTGGGCGCCATGTAAAATCATTCGCTGAAATCAAAGACTGCGAAGATCGTGTATTGTCTGCTCCGGAGTATTGCTCTTAAACACATAACTGCCGCTCACAAGCACATCAGTGCCGGCTTCCACAAGTAACGGCGCCGTGACGGCATCCACACCTCCGTCAACCTCTATCAACGCTTTCGAACCGCTCTGTTTAATCATATCCCGCAGACGCCTGACCTTTTCTATTGTGTTCCCGATGAAAACCTGTCCGCCAAATCCCGGGTTTACACTCATCAGCAATACCATATCCACATCGCCGACAATGTCTTCAAGCATACTCACAGGGGTTGACGGATTGAGGGTCACACCTGCTTTCATGCCGGCCTCATGTATCTCATGTACCGTACGGTGCAGATGTGTACAAGCCTCGAGATGCACATTCATCATCATGGCACCTAGTCTGGCTGTCTCACCGATATATCGCTCAGGATGAACAATCATGAAATGCACGTCAAGCGGTTTTCTGCACACCTTGGCCACGGCCTCAATGACCGGAAAACCGAACGATATATTGGGTACGAAAACACCATCCATGACATCAATGTGAAGCCAATCGGCATCACTGCGGTTTATCATGTCTATATCACCGGCGAGATTAAGGAAATCGGCGGCGAGAAGCGACGGAGATACTATTGCCATTACTTTGCGGTTAATTCAGACAGCAGGCAGCCTGCGTGCCGTCGGTCAGTTTTATCACTCTGTAAGTATACGCTATCTGTTTTATCAGTTCAAGCGTTCTTTCACTCGGATGTAATGCTTCTTGCGTAAAATATTTCATAGGCACTCTTTGGTTTGTTACACTTTCTATCTATCAAACGACAGTTGCCTTGTTTTATTATACTCGCCAAAGCATTTTTTGCCTCATGCCACACAAGTTTCTACTCCATACGGTGACGGCCGGCATCATTCATGCCATTGATAAACTCCGTGGCTGTCATACGGCGACGGCCGGAAAGTTGAAGTTCACACATCCGCAAGAGGCTATCTCCGGTACATACATACATCTGCCTGTTTTCCACTACTATTGAGCCAGGTGCGGCCGATGCCCCGAAACTTGTTTTTTCCGTGGCGTAAATCTTAATCATCTTCTCGCATCCGTCGGGCGACACGATATTACACCACGCTCCTGGCACAGGGCTTAGACCACGGACGAAGTCATAAACTTCTTTTCCCGTCTTTCCCCAGTCTATCCTGCATGTATCCTTGAAAATCTTGGGAGCATGACGAAGTTCTCTCGCCGTGACAAGAAGCTCTTCCTGCGGTACAGACTCAGGATGACCGTCTGTCTCCACAATCCTCTCAAGCGTCTTGATACATATCTCAGCGCCGAGCCTCATAAGCCCGTCATATACGTCCTCCACATTATAGTCGTCGGCGATTTCGAAAGGCATCTGCATTATTATCCTGCCGGTATCTATGTCCTTATCGAGGAAGAAAGTCGTGACACCAGTCCGCTTCTCCCCATTGATGACGGCCCAGTTGATCGGAGCAGCTCCTCTATACTGCGGAAGGAGTGCCGCATGAACATTGAACGTGCCATACTCCGGCATGTCCCAAACCACCTCGGGAAGCATGCGGAAAGCCACCACAACCTGCAAATTCGCGTCATAAGAACGCAACGCCTCGACAAACTCCGGATCTTTCATCTTTACCGGTTGCAACACCGGAAGGCCATGCTCCAGCGCATATCTCTTCACGGCAGACGGCTGCATCACACTTCCGTGACGGCCTACCGGCTTGTCGGGCTGGGTCACCACTGCCACCACGTTATAACCGTTCTCGACAAGCGCCTTTAGCGTCTCTACGGCAAATTCAGGCGTGCCCATGAATATAATCCTTAAATCCTGCTTTCTCAAAATAATTTCTGTTTATTCGGTGAATACTGCTTATAAAAACGGTCATTCCTGACTCATGTCTGCCACCATCTTCCTATATGCGGCATAAAGTCGCTGGCGTGACACGTAACCTTTCAGCCGGTCGTCGCTGTCGAGCACGGGCAGCCCGTCTGCCTGTGTGCGGTCGAACACCTTCATCACCTCGGTCATCGGCATTCCGTCGCTCAGTGTGACAGTAGGTGGCAACATCAACTGATGTGCGCGGAAATGATGATAAAGTTCGGTGCGGAACACCACGTGCCTCAATTTTCCTATGTTTATCTCGCCAAGCAGATTGCCGGCCGGGTCAAGTACCGGCAGTATGTCGCGGCGGCTCAGACTGATCTTATGCACAATCTCTCCCAATTCCATATCGGGCGACACTGCAGTGTAATCATTATCCACTATGCTGTCGAGAGTCATCAAAGTGAGCACCGCATTGTCCGTATGGTGAGTGATGAGCTTGCCCTGCCGAGCCAGTCGCATGCCATAGATGCTGTGCGGTTCGAATATGCTTATCGTGAGATATGAGCACACGCTCACGATCATCAGCGGCAGGAAAAGACTGTACCCGCCCGTAATCTCGGCTATAAGGAATATGCCGGTGAGCGGAGCGTGCATCACCCCTGACATAACTCCGGCCATGCCCAAAAGTGCGAAATTCTTCTCAGGCGTATAAATTCCGATATTATATATGTTCCACAGGCGGGCAAACAAAAAACCGCCGAAACACCCAATGAAAAGGCTGGGCGCGAAAGTTCCGCCGCATCCGCCTCCGCCGTTGGTGGCAGAGGTGGCAACTACCTTTGTAAGCATTACGAGGGTTATATAAAGTATCAGGAGATTACTCTGCCCGGAAAACAGCGAGTTCCGCAAGACACCGTCCCAATCTTCAGCCGTCTGTCCGTTGAGCAGAAGATTGATATCACGATACCCCTCACCATAGAGCGACGGAAAAAGGAATATCAACAGGCTCAACGTAGCTCCGCCGATAAGCAAGCGCACGTAAGGACGGCTCTTGAAACGGGCGAAAACATTCTCGCACATATTCATGGTACGTATAAAGTAAAGGCTTATCAGGCCGCATGTCACACCAAGCAGGATACAGGCCGGCACACGGCCGATGACCCAGTCACTGTCTATATGAAACGAGAAAAGGGCCGTAGAGCCGCGAAATATATACGTAAAGCACGTGGCTGTGACACAGGAGATGAGCACAGGAAGCAGTGAGGCCATTGTAAGGTCTATCATCAGTACTTCGAGTGTAAAGACAAGACCGGCTATCGGTGCCTTGAATATTCCGGCAATGGCTCCGGCCGCACCGCAACCGACGAGCAGCAAGAGTGTCTTGTTGTCCATCTTGAACAGTTGCCCCAGATTGGAACCGATTGCCGAACCGGTAAGAACGATAGGAGCCTCGGCTCCCACCGAGCCTCCGAAGCCGATGGTTATGGCCGAAGCTATCACCGACGACCAGCAGTTATGTCCGCGAAGACGGCTCCGCTTGCTGCTTATCGCATAAAGAATACGTGTTATTCCGTGGCTGATATTGTCTTTGACCACATATCTCACGAAGAGAGATGTGATGAAGATTCCCACCACCGGATATACAAGATAAAGCCAGTTAGCCGTCTGACGGTTGAAAGACCCTGTCAGCAAAGCCACTATATGGTTTATTATCTCATGAAGAATATATGCCGCCACGGCCGAGAAAAAGCCTACGAGAAAAGCGAGAAAAAGCACAAACGTACGATGACTGACATGTTCTTCCCGCCATGCCAGCAATCGTCCGAACAGTGTCGGAGCTTGCGCTTCAGTGTTATAGATGTTCATCGTGTATCAATTATCCGATAATCGATCCGGATAATCCGGCGGTTATTTCCGGACAAATAGTATTATCACCCTCAAGCGGGCGTAGTCCTTATTATAAGAGAAAGGTTTCACGTCAAAAAAAGCGTGCCCGGCTCCCTACAGCAATCACCTGTCGCGTTGAGATGAGACGCGGTTCACCGTGTAAAATACATTCCGCCCTATTTGCGTATGATCTGTATCTCTCCGCCCTGTCCGAGCTTAATGATGGCCGACGGCTTGTGCGGCTTGTGCTCCTGGCGTCTCGTCCAGCACACGTAGTCCACCGAGTCTATTATCTCTTGCGATATGTCACGGTAGTTCTGTGCCGCCGGCTCTCCCGATATATTGGCCGAAGTGGATACGACAGGTTTCTGAAAGCGATAGCACAACTCTTTCGAGAAAGCCTCGCCGGTTATCCGCAACGCCACACTTCCATCCTCAGCAATCAGGTTCGGAGCAAGGTTTACGGCACCATCGAGAATTACAGTCGTCGGTTTGTCTACACAATCGAGCAGGTCCCAAGCCACGTTCGGCACATTACGTACATATCGTTGCAGCCTTGCGTCGCTGTCCACAAGACATATCATGGCCTTGGAATCGCTACGCTTCTTTATCTCGTACACTCGTGACACCGCTTCGGCATTGGTCGCGTCACATCCTATTCCCCACACGGTATCGGTCGGATAGAGTATCACGCCACCCTTACGCATCACCTCCACGGCCTGTTTTATATCGTCTTCTATTTTCATTTACAATCATTACTTATTGTTTCCGTCAACTTATAATAATCGCTCCCGCGCTCATTCCATAATCATCCGATTATACGGCGGCAGACGGTTGCCACATTAAAATTCGCTGGTAAAATGGAACCTAATGCCTTTAAAGTCTTCCTGAGCCATACTGAGAACATATCCGCTGTCGGCAAGGAAAACATCCCGGCCGTCTTTATCCTTGGCCATATACTGATACTTGCGCTTCTTGAAGTTTTCAAGCTCGGCTGCGTCATCACTCTCTATCCAGCATGCTTTATACAGATGAACCGGCTCCCAACGGCACTTGGCGTTATATTCGTTCTCAAGGCGATATTGAATTACCTCGAATTGGAGCTGTCCCACCGTTCCTATTATCTTCCGACCGTTAAACTGGTTGACAAACAACTGCGCCACACCTTCATCCATCAACTGGTCTATTCCCTTTTGAAGCTGCTTCGACTTCATTGGATCGGCATTCTCAATATATTTGAACATCTCGGGCGAGAAACTCGGCAAGCCGCGGAAATGTAGCATTTCGCCATCCGTGAGTGTATCACCGATTTTGAATATACCGTTATCGGGAAGTCCGACAATATCTCCCGGATACGCCTCTTCAATAGTGCTCTTACGCTGAGCCATGAACTGTGTTGGCGAAGAGAAGCGCACCGTCTTACCCATTCTCACATGAAGATAAGGCTGGTTGCGTACAAACTTACCGCTGCATATCTTGCAAAAGGCAATGCACGAACGGTGATTGGGATCTATATTTGCCGTTATTTTAAATATAAATCCTGTGAATTTGGACTCTTCCGGCTCCACAATTCGCTCCTCAGCCTTTGTAGGTCTTGGACTCGGGGCTATCTCGACAAAGCAGTTAAGCAATTCCTGCACACCGAAATTGTTCAACGCCGATCCGAAGAATACCGGAGCAACGGCAGCCGAACGATAGTCGTCCACATTGAATTCGGGATACACTCCGTCCACAAGTTCGAGGTCCTCACGCAGTTTTTCCGCATCACTCTCCCCTACCATACCATCGAGTTCGGCACTGTCCACATCTACCTCCACTTTCTCCGTCACACGCTGCTTATCCGGTGTGAACAAATCGAGCTTATTCTCATATATATTATATACACCCTTGAACTTAACTCCCTGGTTTATCGGCCAACTGAGCGGACGTACTTTTATTCCGAGCTCCTGCTCAAGCTCATCAAGAAGATCAAACGGATCGCGTCCCTCGCGGTCCATCTTGTTAATGAATATGATTACGGGTGTGTTGCGCATGCGGCACACCGACATAAGTTTTCGCGTCTGTGCCTCCACGCCTTTTGCCCCGTCAACCACTATTATGGCTGAGTCAACAGCCGTGAGGGTGCGGTATGTATCTTCGGCAAAGTCCTGGTGACCGGGCGTGTCGAGAATATTAACCTTGTATCCCTCATAGTCAAACTCCATGACCGAGGTCGAAACAGATATTCCGCGCTGCTTCTCAATGTCCATCCAGTCAGACGTTGCCGTCTTGCGTATCTTGTTGCTCTTCACCGCTCCCGCCACCTGTATCTGTCCTCCGAAAAGCAGGAACTTCTCGGTCAGCGTCGTCTTGCCGGCATCCGGGTGAGAGATAATCGCAAAGGTGCGTCTTCTTTGTATTTCGCTGTTCATCTTTCCTGTTCGCTTAAATCCTTTATACATCTTTCGAGCGACTCCTCCCAATATGGGATTTCCACTCCGAACGTCTCCTTAATCTTTGTCTTATCGAGCACGCTGTATGCCGGACGGTTCGCCTTTGCCGGATACTCATCGGTATGCAATGGTATTACATGACATGTGCCTATTCCGGCTATACGGTGTATTGCCTTGGTAAAATCATACCAACTGATTACCCCCTCGTTCGAGAAATGATATACTCCAGGCACCACTCCCTTGTTTATCGCCGTCATGATTACGGCGGCAAGGTCGGCGGCATTGGTCGGAGTGCCTATCTGGTCGGACACAACACCGAGAGTGTCACGCTCCCGTCCAAGTCTCATCATAGTCTTCACGAAGTTGTTTCCGAAGCGGCTGTACAGCCATGCCGTGCGTATTATCATCGAATCCAGACATGCTTTGAGCACATTCGTCTCGCCTTCAAGCTTGGTATTGCCGTAAACGCTGTCAGGCGACGTTGGGTCAGTCTCACGATAAGGCGTGTGTCCCGTTCCGTCGAACACGTAGTCGGTAGACACCTGTATCATCCATCCGCCGCGGGCAGCTATCGCCTCGGCCAGATATGCTGGAGCCGTGGCGTTCAACAATCCGCAAAGCTCTACATTATCCTCAGCCTTGTCTACCGCGGTATACGCCGCACAGTTCACCACTCCGTCAATCTCATTCCGACGGATAAAATCGTTTACGGCCTCACGGTTGGTTATGTCCAGTTCGGCCACATCCGTATTGAAATAAACATGCTGAGCGTTTTCTTTTTCCAGCAACTGTATTTCATTGCCCAGTTGCCCGTTACAACCGGTAATCAATATATTCATGATATAATTCTTAAATTCTATGATTTCAATAAATAAAAAAACGGTAACGTAGCGCTACAAGCCCTCGTCTTCCTCCACAAAGAGCGGTGTCTCCCTGTCTTTATGATAATAGTCGACGAGCATTCCCACAAGCGTGGTTATCTCTTTCACGGCATGCGCCGTGTTCGGCGTTATCTCTTTTTTTCGAAGACGGAGCATCATCACGCCATAGAGTGAGTTGAAACATGTCTCAATCTCATTCTCGTCCTTTGCAGCTCCGCGGTTGCGCAGTTCGACTATAAACGGCAGGACCTTGTAATACTCGGCGTTATAAAAAGGGAACTTGCCGCTTTGCAGCAACATGGAGTGAAGTTCTTCAAGCTGGATCATCACCACCTTGTTTATTTGCAGATGCCCTGTTTCCCGGCATCCCTCCTGATTCATCATCCTTATCAGATTTCCGTACCAATCGGCCATTTCCTCTTTTTGCTCTTCAGTACAGTCAAACCTGTCTATATATTCCCTGCGAATTCTCGACAACGAGCATCCGAACGCCCTTATCGTGTCTTCTATCTGCCACATGTACAGCAGATATTCGGCAATGTTTTTCTTTCTTAATTCCTGTGATATATACATAGCAAAATCAGAAAAAACGATATAAATTGGTCACCGTCCCGAACAGCATCACGACCGAGCATACCATGACGATAAAACCTATCACCTGATTTATCAGCCTGATACCGTTCTCATCGAACTTACCACGGATTTTGTCAACAAACCATGTAAGGCCGAACCACCACAACAAAGCTCCCGCCACGATACTCATCAGCCCCACAGCCATCTCAAACGGATGATCTGGCAGCACGAAAGCAAACTGGGCGTAGCACGCGAGGAAAAGGAATATTATCAGCGGATTGGAGAACGCTACTAGAAAAGCCGTTATCCCGTTGTGCACCAACGTACCTTTGTTGTGTCCCGAACGGTGCATGTTCTTCGTGGGGTCGGTGCGGTATGTATACACCCCGAACGCCAGCAACAGCATGCTTCCCACTATCTGCAAGTAGAACTTATTCTGCTGGTCGCTGATAAAATCCATCACGAGGCTCATTCCATATACCGTGACAACGGCATACAGGATATCGCTCACCACGGCACCTATACCGGTCACGAAACCATACCAGCGGCCTTTGTTCAGCGTGCGTTGCACGCATAGCACACCCACAGGCCCCATCGGGGCCGAGGCTATGACACCGATGAGCATTCCCTTGAATATGAAATCCAATATGTTAATATGTATCGGAAATGGCATAATGTCTGCAAAATTGCTAAAATTATACGAATTACACAAGTTTTTACCGCTAATTCTTTTGCCCGTGTTCTTTTTTTTCTAACTTTGTGTAAAGAACGACAACCATGTATTTTATTTAATAACATAATTATATCATCATGAATGAACTATCAATACCCAAACCTTACGTGATCGGTTTGGATCTCGGCGGCACAAATTCCGTATTCGGGATAGTGGACAGCCGCGGAGAAATAAAAGCCACGACAGCAATCAAGACACAAGGATTTGCCACGGCGGAAGAATATGTTGACGCCGCCATAGAAGCGCTGCAAGTAATCATAGAGCAGGTTGGCGGCATCGAGAAAATCAAGGCTATGGGCATAGGCGCGCCGAACGCCAATTTCTATAAAGGCACCATCGAACATGCGGCAAACATAAACTGGGGCAAGGGTATAATACCGCTCGCCAAGATGTTCGGCGACAAGCTGGGAGTGCCTGTTGCCATGACAAACGATGCCAATGCCGCCGCCATAGGCGAAATGACTTACGGTGTGGCGCGAGGCATGAAAAACTTTATCATGATCACGCTCGGCACGGGAGTCGGATCGGGCATCGTAGTCAACGGGCAGCTCGTATACGGACACGACGGCTTTGCCGGAGAACTGGGACATATCATCATGCGGCGCGATGACGGACGCCCCTGCGGATGCGGACGCACCGGATGTCTCGAGACTTACTGCTCGGCAACGGGAGTGGCACGCACCGCAAGGGAGCTGCTGGCCACAACCGGAAAACAATCATTGCTGAGAGACATGGACCCGGACAAAATCACGTCGCTCGACGTGAGCATAGCGGCAAGCAAGGGCGACGAGCTGGCAAACGACATCTTCCGATTCACGGGCAAGATGCTCGGTGAGGCTTGTGCCGACTTCACCGTTTTTTCAAGTCCGGAGGCATTCATCTTTTTCGGCGGTCTCGTGAAGGCCGGCTCTCTTATCATGAACCCTATACGTGAGGCATACGAGGAAAGTGTGATGCCGGTATTCCGAGGCAAGGTGCAGTTCCTCATAAGCGGACTCGACGGTGCCTCAGCCGCTGTGCTCGGAGCAAGCGCGATAGGTTGGGATATAAGTGCCACTTAAAGTCGGATCGAGACATTTCAGCGACCGCGATCAAATATTTTTTTCGGGAGTCAAATGAACCAAGAGACCCATCACCGTATGTGCCATACTATTCGCCTGACTCCCGGAAAGATTTTTCTTAGCTCCCTTAAAAACTTATTTAAATAATGTTAATCACCATCATTTTTAATCGTAAGGTTGTCTTTACTTTGAAAGAGAATAGCTACATTTGCAAACGTTAAGGCTCGCATAACAGCGATTAAAAGGGAATGGAGTGAGAGTCTCCAACTGTCCCGCAGCAGTAAGTTTCATTATGGATTTCATGCAATAGTCCACTGTTTTCAAGAAAGGAAATGGGAAGGAACATGAGATTGGAACAAAGTCTGAAGACCTGCCTCGACCTGATAAGAAACAAAAGCCGTTGTTCCTCGGAGTAAGGACATGTGCGGCATTCATTGTCTATGATTGTATAAACCCGGACACAGGCATTCTGTCCGGTATTTCGGCGGCTCTTGTTTCATGGCGCATGTGATAAAAACAACATCATACGCACCTCTAATTATTGTCCGCACACTATGAATTATTATTATATAAGTTGTTTTGCGGGTGTGGTCGGACCGGGAGGCCGGGCCACACCCTTTTGTTTTTTCCATGCCCGTACTGTCATCGCGGAAGCCTGAAGCTTATCGGCAACGTGTATTTAACTCTCACCGGCACTCCTTTATGCTTTCCGGGATTCCACTTCGCCATATTTTTCACCACACGCACGGCTTCTTTATCAAGCGAAGGGCATACACTCTTTAACACTGCCACATCATCGACCGAACCGTCTTTTTCCACAAAAAAAGTGACAATCACCCGCCCCTCAATCTTATTTTTCACCGCATCCGACGGATAGCGGATCTGGGTGGAGAGATATTTAAACAGCAACCCCGAACCACCGGGATAAGAAGGTTTTTCGTCTGGAACACAATGAATCTTGCCACTTACAGTGTCAGGGAGTACGGCTTTTTGGGCATTTGCGCCTATGCCTACAAGCAAAATAGCAAACAGCACTAACAATTTCTGCTTCATAACCTTAATTATTTATTTTGTCTTAAATATTTATATTATCTTAAATATTAAGTATTTACCATCGAACGGCACAAAGATACATAAAATAAAAATGCTTGCCACCCCCCCCATGTTAAAAACGGTTAAACATATAAAATAATGTTGTTTGTAAACTTTATTCCCAACGACAATCAACAAAATAAATATGAATATTTATGCAAAAGCATACAGCAAAGCCACTTACAGCCTTTGTTTTTTGATAAATTTCTCTTTCTCGAATATCCTTCCATAGGCATTGCCGCAACCGGTATGCCGTCATCCTGCATTTAGGCGCTCGTTGCAATGCGTTTAGACGCTAAACGCATTGCAACGAGCGCCTAAATGCAAGGCAAAAAGTATCCCGTTGAAGCACAAAAAACAACCATATAAACAAAAGGCGAGCCGCCCACCGGATACAGTGGGCGGCTCGCCGCAAAGCCATACTAAAGCCATTCAACAAGAACGACGCTGCCCGCCGACAGCATCTGCTACGCAGTAAATACACACTCCTTGGACAACCGACTTGCATTTATCAAATATTCAAGCCATCCAAAGTGCATAAACATGCATTTACGGCGATCTTCCGCATAGTGTTTTGTATGTATTTTTCCTGTCACTCATCGTTATTCCTATTGTTTTTATTGACTTCACCCATGCAAATTTATACAAAAAAGCACGAGAAAACAAGCATTATCACGATACACATCGGTATACAATACCCTGAAATTGAGACGTGAACACACGGCAACGGCTCAAAAAAGAGGTTGGCGCAGGACGCATCCAACCTCAGGATAAACGATAAGGCCATCGGCAATGGCAGATGAAATCTTATCTTCCGCAAATATAGACAATTACATTATAAAAAGCAAATAATTTAGGTTAAATTTATCCTACTACATGGAAAATATGCGCCAACGCATAAAAAACACACGATTTGATTTGTCTGTATTGCTCCGTTTGAGTATATTTGCGGAGTATACCCGGCAACCGATAATCAAAATCTGCCAGACAACCGCACACGACACGCTACACGCCTGGCTACCAAGAAAACTCACCAATAACCAAAAAGCAGAAAACAAAACCATGAAAACAATCAAACCATTGCTTCTGGCATTAACGGCACTTATCGCCGCATGCGAGAAAATAAGCATACCAGATGACGGCCGACAGCCCCAAACGGAAAAAACAGACGACTACGACTGGAAAGAGACTTTCGACATTGACAGCACAGAACAAAGATGCCTCACAGTGTCCGAAGCCATAGAGACCGATATAGGAACAGTAATCACGGTCAGAGGATACATCGTAGGCTCCACACGCAGAAACATGAGAAACGCCAAATTCCTGCCGCCGTTCGACGGTAAAAGTGCCATAATACTGTCGGATTTAAAACTAACAGAATGCGAAGGATTTTACATGGACGAGCTTCTGCCCGTGTGCATCAACGACTTCACACAGCACCAAGACAGGCTTAACCTCGTGGACAACCCGCAACTTTTCGAGCGGCAGATCACAATAACCGGCATGAAAGCCATATACCTCGGACAGCCAGGCATCAAACCGCTGATATGGCATGACCTTACGGAATAGCCACCGGCACACCCACGCACCATCGCAGCAGACACGCATTTACGACATAACATTCTGTTTTGTCGACTGTTTTCCGTATCTTTGCACCCTAAACAACTACAAACTGCCACTTATATGAAACAAAACAAATTACTGCTGGCAATGGCATGCGGCCTGATTGCCATCGCCCCGGCAATGGCACAACAAAAGAGCTACAAGAAGATAATGAACGAGACAAGCCGGGACTTCTTCACTACCGAAGAGGCCCGCCGTGCCGGCGACATGCTGCTCGAATACCAGAGGGTGACAGGCGGGTGGCCGAAAAACATGGACATGACACGTCACCATACAGACAGCGAGCTTGCACAGGTAAGGAAAGACAAGGCACGGCGAGACGACTCGACGACAGACAATGGCGCGACAAACACCCAGATGCGTTATCTGGCACACCTGTACAGCGCCACCGGCGACACAAAATACCGAGACTCATTCCGCAAAGCCGTGGAATATCTGCTCAGCGGGCAATACGACAACGGCGGATGGCCACAGTTCTGGCCAGAGAAAAGCGGCTATCGGGTTCACATCACGTACAACGATAACGCCATGGCAAACACGCTCAACCTGTTCGACGAAATCATGGCGGGCAGATATCCATTCTCCGGCGACATCACGGACAGCGCCCTGCGCGAAAAGCTCGCAGTGTCATACCGGAAAGGAATAGACTGCATTCTCGCCACTCAGATCGTGATAGACGGAGAGCCTACGGTGTGGTGCCAGCAACACGACCGCAAGACGCTGCGACCGGCGAAAGCACGCGCTTACGAACTACCGTCGTTCTGCTCGAGCGAAAGCGCCGTGCTCGTGGACATACTGATGCGCCAGCCTAACCCCGACGAACGCATCAAACGCGCAGTACACGGAGCGATGAAATGGTTTGACGAGCACAAACTGACCGGAGTGCGCCTTGTGCGGACAGGCAAGAAAGGAAAACCGGGACACGACACGCGCCTGGCCAGCGACCCGAACGCACACCCAATATGGGCACGGTTCTATGACCTGGAAGAGGGCCGGCCATACGTATGCGACAGAGACGGGGTACCGAAACGTAGACTTGAAGAGATAGGGCATGAGCGGCGCAACGGTTACAGTTGGTACAACAACCGCCCCGCAGCCCTGTATGCCCGATACGCCAAATGGGCGGCACGTCACGACCCCGAGCGCAAAGTGGCGGTAAGCCTTGACAAAAAGCTGTAAAATATATCGTTTTTTTTGTCTTTTACATTGATAATTAGTATCTTTGCAGGAAGATATGCGACATTTTAATGACAATCGGCCGGCAACCATGCAAGTCGCCGGAGAAGTCCGCTTGTTTCCGATATACATTACGGACAAATTAAAAACTAATAACTATAAACAATTTTCAACGACATGAAATTATTAAGACTAATGTTTCTGTGTCTTTTGTTTCCGGCCATGGCCCATGCCGACGACTGGACAACACTGTACAAACAGATAGAGCAGAGCATCAAGCAACCGGAGTTTGCAAATCGTGATTTCAACATCACCAAGTATGGAGCAGGAACCAAGGCTACGGCGGCCGTAAACCAGAAAGCGATCAACAAGGCCATAGCAGCCTGCTCGAAAGCCGGCGGCGGTCGCGTCATAGTACCTGCCGGAACATTCAATACGGGAGCCATCACGCTGCTCAGCGGCGTAAATCTCGTTGTGGAGAAAAACGCGACACTGCTCTTCGTCTTCCAACCCGAGCTTTATCCTGTGGTAAGAACACGATGGGAAGGACTCGACTGCTGGAACCTCTCGCCGTGCATCTATGCTTACAAGCAGAAGAACATCGCCATCACCGGCGAGGGAACGATAGACGGCGGAGGAACCAATGAAACATGGTGGAAATGGTGCGGAGCGCCACGATACGGATGGAAAGAAGGCGTGATCAGCCAACGCAACGGCAGCCGCGCACGACTGCTGAAAATGGCAGAGGACGGAGTAGACAAAGACGAGCGCCGCTTCGGCCCGCAAGACGGCCTGCGCCCGCAGCTGATAAACACCAACCAATGCGAGAACATACTCATTGAGAATGTCACCCTGCTGCGCTCACCGTTCTGGGTCATCCACCCGCTGCTGTCAAAGAACATAACAGTGAGAGGCGTGCACATCAACAACGACGGCCCCAACGGCGACGGTTGTGACCCGGAGTCATGCGACGGCGTGCTGATAGAAAACTGCTTCTTCAACACGGGCGATGACTGCATCGCCGTAAAGAGCGGACGCAACAACGACGGACGCCTGTGGAACAAGCCGAGCGAGAACATCATCATCCGCAACTGCGAGATGCAGAACGGACACGGAGGCGTGGTGATCGGAAGTGAGATATCTGGCGGTTGCCGCAACCTGTTCGCTGAGAACAACGTCATGGACAGCCCCAATCTCGACCGCGTGATACGCATAAAGACAAACACATGCCGCGGAGGAATCATCGAGAACATATATGCACGCAACATTAAAGTAGGCCAGTGCGGCGAGTCTGTACTGAAAATCAATCTCGACTACGAGCACAACGAGATATGCTGCCGAGGCTTCCTGCCCACAGTGCGCAACATCAACCTCGACAACGTGACCTGCGAGAAGAGCAAATACGGCGTGCAGATAATAGCACTCGACACTTGCACGAACGTTTATGACATCAACGTGAAAAACTGTAAGTTCAACGGTGTGGCCGAAGGCAACAGCATAAAGGGACAGACACGCAACATAAACTTCGACAACCTGTACATCAACGGCGGCCTGAGCCTCATCAACAAGCCGTTTGCCAATTACAGCCAGTGGATGACCGCGTCGGAGATGAAACGCTATCCGAAGTCTTACCTGCTCGATTTCTCGAACCGTCCGAAATGGAGCTATGTGATGGGTATCGAACTGGAATCGATGCTCGACACATACCTCAAATACGGAGGAGAGGACATAAAGAAATATTGCCAGATGTATACCGACACGATGATAAACGCGAAAGGCGACATCAGAGGATACAGACTGGAAGACTACAATCTCGACCAGATACGCACAGGGCACTTCGTGGCACGCATGTATGAACTGTATCCCGAGAAAAAGAACCTCACAGCTCTGCAAACGCTCATGAAACAGCTCAAGAACCAGCCGCGCACGGAGGACGGAGTGTTCTGGCACAAGGCGATATACTCATATCAGGTGTGGCTCGACGGTATTTTCATGGGATTGCCCTACTACACCATGACGGCCAAAATGCTGCTCAAGGACAAGAAAGCACAGGCCATATACGATGACGCGGTAGACCAGATCAAGAAGACATACGAACGCACACTCGACACCAAAACAGGACTGAACCGCCACGCATGGGACGAGACACGCGAAATGTTCTGGGCAGACAAGACCACCGGTTTGTCTCAACACTGCTGGGGTCGCGCCCAGGGATGGTACACAATGGCACTCATCGAGCTGCTTGACGCGCTACCGGAGAACTACAAGCGCAGAGACGAGGTGATCGAACTGCTGAAAAAAGATCTTGACGCCGTAATAAAATGGCAAGACAAAAAGAGCGGTGTGTGGTACCAGGTGATGGACAGCCCCAAACGCAAAGGCAACTATCTGGAATCAACATGCTCGGCCATGTTCACATACTCACTGCTCAAAGCATACCGCAAGGGATATGTGGGAGCGAAATACCGCGATGCCGGCATAAAGGCATACAAAGGCATTATCAATAATTTCATAAAGATAAATCCTGACAGCACAATCTCACTGACCAACTGCTGCTCGGTGGCCGGACTCGGCCCGGGTATGAGCGAGAAGGTAAAGGCGGCGACAGACAAGTATGGCATGAAGCTGAAAGAGAACAAACGCCGTGACGGATCGTATGACTACTACCTGAGCGAGAAGGTGCGCGACAACGACGCCAAGGGCGTAGGCCCGTTCATCTGGGCATCGCTCGAAATGGAAGCGCTAGGATACAATACAAGCAACACCACAACGGGCATCAACCGCCAGGCCGTGGTGACACGTAACAACCCGGTGGTGACAAAGGCAGACGCACTGGCCTCGCTCACCGTGGGCAACGGACACTTTGCCACTACGGTGGATGTCACCGGACTGCAAAGCTACCCTTTTGACTATGAGGCAGGCGTGCCTCTCAACGCCATGTCTGACTGGGGATGGCATTCATTCAAAAACACCGACGCACTGACTCCGGCCGAAACGGAGAAAGCGTATGACTTCGGACACGGACGCAAAGAGGTGTATGCGGTGGAATACAAGCAGGAAGGACGCAACAAAAAAGCCACTGAATATTTCAGAGTAAACCCGCACCGCCTGAACCTCGGAACAATAGGTCTTGAACTGACCGACGAGAACGGCAAAGCGATACCGCTGAGCGGACTGAAAAACATACGTCAGGAACAAGCTTTGTGGGACGGTACGATAGAATCGAAGTTCACGGTGAACGGAACACCTGTCGAAGTCACAACCGCCTGCATGGCGAACAAGGACTGCCTGTTTTCAAGAATAAAGACCGGACTGCTGTCAAAAGGCCGTGCGGCAGTGGCGTTCAAATTCTCTTACCCCTCAGGCAAGCATGCGGACGATGCCAACGACTGGACAAAACCGGAGCGCCACAAGTCTGTGATAATAGCATCGACAGACCGTTCCGCAACAATCGAGCGGACACTCGACGACACGAAGTATTATGTACTGTTGGAATGGGAAGGCAACGCCGTACTGAAAGAGACATCGCCGCACCATTTCACACTCACATCGGCAGACGACGTGCTGTCGTTCAGTGCCGAGTATCGTGAGAAAAACGACGCAAAGAAAGCTGATGTATCATACTCCTATGACCAAGCCCTGAAAGCCGTGATGAAACACTGGCCGAGATTTTGGAATGCAGGAGCCATCGTCGATTTCTCTGATTGCACCGACCCGAGAGCAGCGGAACTGGAGCGCCGGGTGGTACTGTCACAGTATCTGACCGCCATCAACTGCGCAAACAACACTCCGCCGCAGGAAACCGGACTGACATACAACTCGTGGTTCGGCCGTCCTCACCTTGAAATGACATGGTGGCACGCTGTGGATTTCGCTCTGTGGAACAGACCGGAAGTTATGGAAACGATGCTGAAATGGTACAACAAAACAGCCCTGCCTATCGCTAAGAAAATTGCCGCGCGCCAAGGATTCAAGGGCGCACGCTGGATGAAGATGACAGACCCGCAAGCGGGTGAGGCACCGTCGAATGTAGGTTCGTTCCTGACATGGCAGCAACCACATTATATATATATGGCGGAAGAGATGTACAGAGCTAACCCCACCGACGAAACTATAAAGAAATACGCAGAGGGCGTGGAGCAAACAGCACTGTTCATGGCCGATTTCGCAAAGGCCTGCGCACCGAAAAGCGGCAAAATAAAACTCTTCGGACAGACAGCCATGCAGGAATCGATGTCGAAAGACTTCTCTTTCAACCATCCGTTTGAACAGGTTTACTGGCACTACGGACTGAGCGTGGCACAGAAATGGCGCGAGCGTCAAGGGCTGGAACGCGACAGCGAATGGGACGAAATAATCAGCCGCATGGCTCCTTTGGCCGAGAAAGACGGCATATATATGTCAGGCGAGCCTTCACAGGCATTCGACCCGAAAGCCCAATCAACGGGATTTGACCCGTTTACAAGTGCGGCCCAGAGCGGAAAGAAACAGATATCGGAGGAAGACTTCGCATTAAAATCACGCTCTGACCACCCCGCCGTACTTGGCGCATGCGGAATGCTGCCTGCCACGGACCAGTATAATAAAGAGACGATGAAGCGCACTCTTGACTGGGTCATGGCCAACTGGAACTGGGACACAACCTGGGGATGGGACTACGGCATGATTGCGATGTGTGCCGCACGTCTCGGAGAAGGTGACACTGCCGTAAAGGCACTGCTCATCGACAAAGGGAAGAACACTTATCTCGTAAGCGGGCACAACTTCCAAGAGCCAAAGCGTCTGCGCCTCTATCTGCCGGGCAACGGCAGTCTGCTGGACGCTGTAGCCATGATGTGCGCCGGTTGGGACGGTTGCGGCGATGTGCTCAACCCCGGTTTCCCGAAAGACGGACGATGGAACGTGCGCTGGGAAGGTCTGCAGAGAATGCAATAACATTAATATACCCGCAATGACCGGAAAGCGACAAGCATAAACAGACATGGACACGAAGAACATTTTCCATTATTAAGAAATGGACAACCGGTATTCTTCGTGTCTCTGTTTTTTTCATGTTCGAACATAACCAATATTACAAAAGCATAATGAAAAAACTATTACTCACAGCAGCCGTAACAGCACTGACAGGTGCGGCAACGGCACAAACACCGGCATTCCCCGGAGCGGAAGGCCACGGACGGTATGTAACAGGAGGTCGAGGCGGAAAGGTCATACACGTGACCAACCTCAACGACAGCGGTACCGGCTCGTTCAGGGAAGCCGTGAAAGGCAGCGGCAAAAAGATTGTGGTATTCGATGTGGCCGGTGTCATAGCGCTAAATTCCGACCTGTCAATAGGCGCCAACACGACAATAGAAGGACAAACGGCTCCATATCCCGGTATCACACTACGCTACCGCACGCTCAGATGCGCAAACAACATTATAGTAAGGTTTATCAGAAGTCGGCGCGGACAGGAAAGAGACGTTAACGACGGAGCCGATGCCATCTGGGACAGACAGAAGACCGGAATCATCCTCGACCACTGCTCGTTCAGTTGGAGCATTGACGAAGTGGCTTCTTTCTATGACAACAACAACTTCACCATGCAGTGGTGCACCATTGCGGAGAGCCTGAACAATCCCGGACACAGCAAGGGCGCACACGGATACGGCGGCATCTGGGGCGGCAAGCTCGCCAGTTTCCACCATAACCTCATCGCAAGCGTGAGCAACCGAGGCCCGCGCTTCAACGGCGCACGCTACGGATGGGAGGGATATACCAGCAACTACGACTACGACACGTATAAATGGGAAAATCCGGCACAAGCCGAGAACGTGGACTTCCGCAATTGCGTGATGTTCAACTGCCCCGGAGCCTGCTACGGAGGACCCGGCGGCGGACAGATTAACATCGTCAACAACTACTACAAAGCCGGCAACAGCGGTGTAGGCAATCAAGAGCGCATCACTCTGGTTACGGTTTCCACGTCGGGAAACTCAGACAGCAAGCATCCCGAATATTACGGAATGACAAGCCGCTACTACATCTCGGGCAATACCACGGAGACATCGTCAGGCTCTAAGAAGAAAAACCGCGACTGGGCCGGAGTGAGCTACGACAAGGGGGTACATACGGTGGGCGGAGTAACATACTCTGAAGATCCTAACAACATGTACGGCGACAAAGTTCCGCACATTACCATAAGTGGAAAACAATGCGTCAATGTAAAGATGAACGAGCCGGCACCCACTGGCAATGTAACAACGCACACGGCCGAGAACGCATTCAACAAGGTATTGGAATATGCCGGTTCATCACTGCACAGAGACGATGTTGACGCACGATACATGAGTGAGGCAAAGAACGGAAAGTCGCAATATAAAGGTTCGGTGACAAATAAATGGGGACTCATTGACCTCGTGTCTGACGTCAAAGGATACACGGAAGCCAACTTTCCGACGGCAGAGCGCCCTGAGGGTTTCGACACCGACGGTGACGGAATACCCGACGCATGGGAAATCGCCAACGGGCTGAACCCGAACGACCCTACTGACGGAAACAAGACCACTATCGACAGCAAAGGATACTACACCAATATAGAAGTATACTGCAACAGCCTTGTCCAAGACATAATGATTGGCGGAAACTCCGAAGCCCAAGAAGCGGTAAATGAGTATTTCCCGAGATATGTCAAGGAAGACGGCACGGTTGTGGAAGCAATAGAAGGAGGGGTGTCGGCAATCCAAAACATCAATGCGAACAAAGTTGTGGATACAGAGTATTACAACATGCAGGGAATGAGAATATCTCCCGATGCGAAAGGCTTGGTAATAAAAGTATCCGTGTTAAGCAGCGGAAAGAGAATAAGCCGTAAAACTATTAACAAATAATACTCACCGGACGACAAACGAAAACACAAATAAAAACGGTAAATATTCTTTTGCCGTAGACAGCGACAATGCCGGGATGTCAAATACATTCCGGCATTGTCATTTCCAGGATTGAATTAAGATATCCATTACCATCGCATACCGCCGGCACAACGACATCACAGACATGTAATACCAAACAATAATTCAGTCGCCTAAGCCTTAAATACTTTATATATCACCGGAACTTATTCATACATGCCTTTAAAACGGATTATAGCATCCATAGGAACAGGTCATGTGTACCGGAAACGGATTATGGTATCCATAGGAACGGATTACACATATACCACAAAAATAAATTATGTATATTATCTCCCCATACCCCTATCTGCACCCAGTCAAAATACAACTGTAAAATAAAAGAAACACATATCATTATCAAGTGAAATAGAAAATAACAAAGATAAAATTATAAATTTACACATTTTTTAATTACTTTTGCCTCCAAATAATAAAATACCAACGTATTTACCTTATTAAAAACCTAATAATAATTAAATGAATAAACTATTTAAATTCGTGGGAATCATGTGCCTTGCACTTTTATTCCCTATTGCAGCAAACGCACAAGGTGATATAATCGCCGAGTGGAACTTTGAGAAAAACATTCCCGAAGGCATTTGTGACGCTACTAACTACGAAGGCAAAGTTGCCGACATTCCTTCCAACATCGACGGAATATCCATGCACGTTGACGCAACCAACGGCAAATTGAACTGTGTCGGCAGAAACAATGCCCAATTCAACAACGGAACAATCTTGCGTGTCCCGGTGAAAACAGCAAAAGACACGGTAACAGTAAAAGGTTATCCTGGATACATCAACTACACCATCGGCGGTGTGGCAGCAACGGAAGATATAACATCTCACAGAGCCACCTCTGCGGAAGCCGCGCAAGGATATGTGGAAATAATATCCACCGGCGGCAGTTATATCTACGGTGTGAAAGTAATCCACGTGTCACTGATACAGGAAAAGATGCTTTACTCCACCAATTTCTCCGACTGGCAATCAGTAAAAGCATCAAAAAAGGAAACCACGGTAAACTTAAAGACAAAGTACAGCAAAGAGGATTTCGGAATATCTGTTTACAACACAGATGTCAATCCCAACGGACAGAATGACAAATTCAATAACGGCCAGCCGCTCGGTTGGCTCATGGCGGCAAAAGCGGCTGATCCGTACATACGCACGTCGACATTCGCGTCGGTAAGCAGAGTACGTTATGTGCATGCTGCCACCGGCGGAAAGCGCGGGTGGAAACTTCTCGCCAAAGGTGACGGCGATGCCGATTGGGTCGTCGTTTCAGAATCCGTGGCCGAACCGGCCGCATGGTGCGAAGTGAATGCCAATGTGAACCGCACAAACGTGCAACTGAAATGGGAGAACCTCAACGCCAGCCAGAACGCTTATATGTTTGAACTGGACATCTTCGGCATGGTCGATTTGTCCAAAAGCCCTACTCTCGGCTCATTCAAAGTGAACGGTAACACATATCAGGCAGCGGACATATTCATGGAGCAGGCAGACGGAACAAACACCGCAACAATCGAGATTTCCAAAGCCGAGGCAATGATATCCGCCTCAAACCCCATAACAGAAATAGTCGCTGACAACGGAAATATCGAAAGCACGGAATACGCTCTTGCGGCAGACGGAAAGTCGTGTGTCGCCACAATCAGTATAAAGGCCGGCGAAGATGTGGCAATATACAAGGCGAATATCATCTTCAAGCCTGATTTCACTCTTACATATATTAACATCGACGGTAAGACAATCGGCACACAGACGATAGAAAAAGACGCCAAAATCACGGAATTCGCCTATGACGCAAAGGCAATCGAACCGTCAATGCAGGAAAACGACGTGTTCCGCGGATGGTTTGTAAGTGACAAAGGCGGTCGCAAATATACCACGGACGAGGTTATCACGGCAAACACAAAACTATATGCCGTAGTGACACAAAATGAAATAGTGAACAACGAGAATAGCCGCCTGTACTATAATCTCGGCGATCCGTTCTTCTATCCTGAAGACCACGAGGCATTCAACCTCATAGGTACAGGCAAATTCCATGACAACCAGCACGGATGGACGATAGACAAAGGCGATAAACTCGAACTGACCGTAGGCGGACACGCATACATCATAGTCGGCCTCTGCAGATATGGAAGCGAAAGCAACATTACCATCAGCGACAATACAGGCAAGGCACTGTGGTCGACAAAAGTTCCGGCAGGTAGCGACGGTGAGACGGCGGCATTCGAATACGACGGTGAGGCCGGCACACTCACGCTAACAGCCGACAACGGAATGTACATGCACAACCTTACCATCATCAATGACAAGAACCAAAGCATCACAAAGAACGAACAGGGATATTTCGTCGTAAAAGCCAGCGACGCGGATAATTTCCTTGCCACACTTGAAATAGCAAACGCGTCCGCAACCAACGACACACGTACATACGTATTCGTTCCAAATGGAACCTACGACCTCGGAGAGAAATGCCTGACCGCTATCAGCGGAAAGAATATCTCGCTCATCGGACAAGATATGGACAATACCATCATCGTAAACACGGCTCCGGTGGAGGGAATAGGCGTGTCCGCGACAATTCTCGTGACAGGCGAAAACACCTATCTGCAAGACATCACGCTTAAAAACGCTCTCGATTACTTTAACAGCAGCACTGCCGGACGTGCCGTTGCCCTGCAGGACAAGGGTAAACGCACAATCTGCAAGAACGTAAAACTGCTTTCATACCAGGATACGTATTACAGCAACGCCGTAAGCCAGTTCTATTGGGAAACAAGTGAGATACACGGCGTGGTAGACTATATCTGCGGTGGAGGTGACGTTTACTTCAACAAGTGTCTTCTCGTTAACGAGAGCCGCAGCAAAACACCGAAGAGCGGCGATGTCACGATAACGGCACCATATACAGACGCTGCCAACAAATTCGGATATGTGTTTGAGGGTTGTACCATAGAAAACCTCGCTGCCAAGTTCAACTTCGGACGTTCATGGGGAGGCGTTTCACGTCTTGCATTCCTCAACACCACACTCAACCAGCCAAGCGAGATTGCCAAGAGCCGTTTCACGACAGGCGGAATGAACGTTGCGGCAGACAAGTTTGTAGAGTATAACTCAACGGATAAGAACGGAAATGTTGTTTCTCCGGCAAGCAATGTACTCACATTCACCAAAGACAACAACAAGAAAACATACGAAACGATACTCACTGCCGCACAGGCTGCCGAGTATGCCATCGACAAAGTGTTCACAGACTGGACCCCGGCCGCTCTTGCCGGGCAAGTAACCATGAACCCCGTGACCATGGCCGCAACTACACTGACATGGGAAGCTGTTGACGGCGCAAAGGCATACGCCATATTTGCCGACGGTAAATTCGTCGCCATTGTCGACGGAACGGAGACTTCTTACAATCTGACAGAAAGCGCGACAATGGTTGAAGTACGCGCTGCCAATGAAATGGGAGGTTTCGGTAAAGCCGCAATTGCCGGCGACGGTAACGGCATCAACGAGATAAACGGCAATGCCAATGGTAAAGACGTGATATACAACATGCAGGGTATCCGCATTGACAAAGCCACAAAAGGCCTGTATATCATCAACGGAAAGAAAGTAATCAAATAAATATCAAACACGCCTTTTGCTCCGGTCATATTTCGAGAGCAAAGGGCGTGTTTGCTTTTTATCACATAAAATCTGTAATATCTATACCTATTCCCGTATTTATTGTAAAGCCCTTATAAAAAGAATTGATTAATTTTACGCGCAAAATAATATTCCAGTAATTTGAAAGCGGCCGTGAATAACAGCATACATGATTTGCGAAACAAAAGAAACCGTAAGGCAAAATCAAGACTAACGTAAAAATATAAGTATACCTATCGATAAAAAGAAACCGCCAACCACCCACAAAAGAAAGACCTGTTAAACCAAAACCAAATATAATTTAATCGTAAATATCAAACAATGTATAATTTAAAACACTAATTTATGTCTGAACAACTGAAGAAAATTCGAACGACGCTGATCCTCGCCATGTTGCTGTTGGCAGGGGCCATATCGGCGCAGACAGTAAAAATCACCGTAAAAGACACCAACGGTGAGGCTGTCATCGGAGCCAGCGTACTTGAAAAAGGCACGCGCAACGGCGGTATTACCGATTTCAACGGTATCTGCAACATCAAAGTCTCCGGCAAAAATCCCGTTGTCATATCATACATCGGAATGAAGACAAAGACCGTAGACGTGAAGGGAAAAAGCTCTGTAAACGTCACTCTTGAAGACGATGCCACAACACTGAACGATGTGGTTGTCATCGGCTACGGTACCGTGAGAAAGAAAGACCTTACCGGCGCTGTATCATCTGTAAGCGCCAAGCAAATCGAGAACATACCCGTAAGCAATATCAGCGAGGCCATGACAGGTAAGATGGCCGGTGTGAACATCACAACAACCGAAGGCTCACCAGATGCAGACGTAAAGATACGTGTGCGTGGGGGGGGGTCGCTCTCGCAAGACAACTCACCGCTTTATATCGTTGACGGCTTCCCCGTATCAAGCATCGGAGATATTGCCCCGAGCGAGATACAGAGCATCGACATCTTGAAAGACGCTTCTTCAACAGCCATTTATGGTGCGCGTGGAGCGAACGGTGTAATCATCGTGACAACAAAAAGCGGCAAAGAAGGAAAAACCCAGGTCAGCTTCAACGGTTCTTTGGGCTGGAAAAAGATTACAAAGACAGTCCATACGCTCAATCCTTACGACTTCGCCATGTACCAGTGGGAAAACAACAACGGAAGCACTGCATACGGAAATTTCGAGGACTTGGAGATTTGGAAATCTGTTGAAGGCACCGACTATCAGGATATACTTTTCGGACGCACCGGTTTACAGAAACAATATAACGTAAGTGTGAACGGCGGTTCGAAAGACTTGAAGTTCAACATCGGTTTTTCCCACATTGACGAGGAGAGCATAATGCTTGGCTCCGGCTTCGCAAAAAACAATGTCAACGCCAAACTCAACGCCAAACTCAACAAGTGGATGACACTCGACTTCAACGCACGACTGGCTTTCACCAAGCTGGACGGACTGAGCGGAGGTGCCGATACCAATGAGACAAACGCGGCAAACAGCCTTGTTGCCAATTCCGTGAACTACGAACCCATCAGCCAGTTGAAAGCAAGTGATGACGATGACGAAGAGAACAGTACATCTACACGCCGTACTCCATTGCAACGTATCACATCCACATACAAATACCAGGAACGCCTGCAACAGAATTACAACGCCGGCTTGAACTGGAAACCATTCAAACACTTCACGTTCCGCAGCGAATTCGGATACAGCTGGAGACACAACAACACCGACCAGGCATGGGCCGCCGACGCCGTGACGAACAATAAGTTCAGCGGCCAGGGCGCGCAAGACGGAAGACCCCAGCTTATGTTCACACGCCTGGAGCAGAAAGAATGGCGCAACGCCAACACCGTGACATACGATCACAACAAACTTTTCAACGGCCATGTACATCTTAACGTGCTGTTGGGCCATGAAGTGAGCAGCGTGGAGAAAACAAGCACCACCAATTACTCTGTCAACTTCCCCGCTTCAATGACCATAAACGAAATCCTCGCCAACCCGTCAAACGGTACATCGTTGAAGAATGAGCGTGTAATCTCGGCCGATGAGAATCTCCTTTCATATTTCGGCCGTATCAACTTCACACTCGACGAGAAGTATCTTGCCACGTTCACACTCCGTGCCGACGGTTCAAGCAAATTCGGGAAAGACAACCGTTGGGGAGTATTCCCATCCCTGGCTTTGGCCTGGCGCGTATCTGACGAGAAGTTCCTGGAGAGTTCCTCATCATGGTTGTCAAACCTTAAACTCCGCCTCAGCTTCGGTACGGCAGGTAACAACCGCATCAACTCAGGCCTGCTCACACCGCTTTACTCATCGCCGAGCGGCAGCGGAACCAAATACCCGTACTTCGACGAGACTCTCGGAGACATGCTCGAGCACGGTTCCAACCTCTACAACCCCGACCTGAAATGGGAAACCACCATCACACGAAACATCGGTATCGACTACGGTTTCCTCAAAGGACGAATCAACGGTACCATCGATTTGTACTGGAACACTACCAAAGACCTGCTAATGCGCTCGGTAATACCTTCGAATACCGGTTACGAATACCAGTACCAGAACTTCGGCAAGACTTCAAACAAGGGCGTTGAGTTCACTATGAACGCCGTTCTTGTGGACAAAAAGAAGTTCGGCCTCAACTTCAACTTCAACATTGCATACAACAAGAACAAGATTGACGAGCTCGCGATGGACAACCCCTGGCAGAGTTCAAACTGGGGTGGAAGCACCATCGCCAAATACGAAGACTTCCGCCTTGAAGAGGGCGGACGCCTCGGAGAGGTCTGGGGCTACAAGACAAACGGCTTCTTCACTGTTTACGACCCTGTGAGCAACCCGAACGGACAGCTCGTCCTCAACGGAAACTCATGGGCACTGCGCGACGGTATCAAAGACAACAGCGCCTCTATAACCGGCGGAACCCTCAAACCCGGCGGTCTGAGACTTGAAGTCGACGAGAACGGTAATCCGATAAAGCAGCGCCTCGGAAACACAATCCCCACCACAACCGGCGGTTTCGGATTTGACGGTCGCTTCCATAACTTCGACTTCAACGTGTTCTTCAACTACTCACTCGGCAACAAGGTTATCAATGCCACGAAACTCGCGAACGCCGGTTTCTACAACACCCGCAGATACCAGAACATCGTCGACGATTTCAGCATGGGCAACCGCTATACCAACATCGACCCGGCCAACGGCGTAAACCTTGGCAACCCAACCAACGCCACACTGGCGATATATGGCGGTGCCGAAGGATTGATAGCCCGACTGAACGAGATAAACGCCGGAGCCACTATCTACAACCCGTCTACCGCAAGCCGGATGGAACTCACGGACTATGCTGTCGAAGACGCATCATTCCTCCGTCTGCAAAACGTTACGGTTGGCTACACACTTCCCAAGAAGTGGGTTAAATCTATTTTCCTCACAAATGTACGCATCTATTTCACCGGTTACAACCTCCTCTGCATCACCGATTACAGCGGATACGACCCCGAAGTGGACACCAGCAGCAAGCGTAACCCGATGACTCCAGGTATCGACTATGCCGCCTATCCCAAGAGCCGTTCATTTGTTGGCGGTATAAACATCACATTTTAAATAAGAAGCAATAATTATGAAAAAGATATTTTCTATAATAGCATTGGCTGCCGGCATGGCGGGAATGTCTTCATGCTCCGACTTTCTCGATCAGAACTCCCCGTCTGAAATGACTGGTACGGCTGTATACAATAACACATACTACACAGGCCTCCGAGTGAACAAGCTCTACGGAGCGCTCGCGCAAGACCGCACTTACTCGCAGGACATCCCAATCAAATGGGGAACAAACAGTGACTGCGAGCTTGTAGACGGTCTCGGACAGAACGCCTACAACCAGACCCACTACCGCGGTGTTGGCAACTACAACGTGAACTCCGGTTTCAGTGCCCTCAACGGCTCATGGACCGCCTTGTACGGAATTATCGAAGACGCCAACCTCAATATCGAAGGCATCAGAAACAGCCCGCTCATGCGGAGCGAAGGCGAGAACAAACGAGCCATGAGACGCTATCTCGGCGAGAGCCTCACGCTGCGCGCCATGGTTTATTTCGACATGCTGCGCTATTGGGGAGACATACCATTGAACCTCACCCCGGCAAAGCATGACCTGAGCAACGCTTATAAACCGAAGACCGACCGTGACATCATCATGGACACGCTTATGCTCAACCTCGAAGAAGCCATTGAGTTGTTGCCGTGGGCGGGCGATGTCAGCGGCTACACGACAGAGCGCATGAACAAGGGATATGCCCACGCACTGCTCGCCCAGATAGCACTGACACGCGCCGGATACGCCATCCGCGAGAAGGCGAAAGACGGCTACGAGACCGCCGATTACACCGATGCCGTGTATCCCACGCAACGTCCCGGAGCAGCAGAGCGCAAGGCTCTGTATGAAAAAGCGCTGAAACATCTCACCGCCGTGATTACCGAAGGCCGCCACCAGCTCAACCCGTCGTTCGAAAACGAGTGGTATCTGCTCAACCAGCTGCAACTCGACCGGACCTATAAGGAGAATCTCTTTGAAATCCCTATGGGCGAGAACGCTACAGGAGAGCTCGGATATACCGTAGGCGTGCGCATGAACCAGCCCACCACCCTCTATGGCTACGGCAACTCATCGGGCGTGCTTAAAGTGACAGCTCCCCTGCTCTACTCTTACGACGAGAACGACACACGCCGCGACGTGACCGCTTCTTGCATGGAAATCCGCCAGAACAGCACAACCAACCTGACAGAAGAGCAGATGCTGAAAAACGCCCCCTTCGGTATGTATGTCGGCAAATGGGATCCGAGGAAAATGAGCCAGAAATGGCTTGAAAACAATAAGGCCGCGACAGGTAAGCACGCCACGGGCATCAACGTGGTGAAAATCCGCTATTCACAGGTGCTCCTTTACTATGCAGAGGTCATGAACGAACTGGCCGGCCCGGACGGAAGCTACACAGGAGATGCCGGTATCACCGCCCGCCAGGCTCTGGCGATGGTACACAACCGCGCCTTCAACAACGAGCATAAGGCCGACGCACAGCAATATATAGACAACATCCCGGCCAACAAGGACGCGCTCTTCAACGCCATCGTAGACGAGAACGCATGGGAATTTGCCGGCGAGGGTTACAGAAAGTTTGACCTCATCCGTTGGAATCTGCTCGTCGCCAAAATCCAGGAGTCCAAAGAAACGTACATGCGCCAACTCCAAGACGGCACATACCAGGAGACAGTATATTTCAACTACAAGGACGAGGCAAAGACACAGATAGACATGTCGAGCGTCACATGGCACGGACTGCCGGCCGACAAGACCCCAGCCGACTACGCCGGAAGTGCCGACTCATTCGGCAAGGCCGACCCGACATCAGGCAACGACACACAGGTAGACACCAACCTCCCGTCTATTTCGAGCGGACTCGTCGGTACAGACGTCACCGTCAAGAACCGTTACCTGATGCCTATCGGCGCTTCCACCATTTCCGCGTCAAACGGCATGTTGAGCAATTCTTACGGATATTCGAACTAAAAGGAAACATAACTTAAAGAATTTACGATGAAAAGAATAAACAATATATTAAGCATCGCTTTTGCCGGAGCATTGGGGCTCGGCATTACCGCCTGCACAGACGGAAACGACTGGGAGACTGACGGCTCGTTCAACCGACTGTTTGGAATAGACGGCAAGAACATCTCGGTGGAAGCCGAAGAGACACAGGCCACAGTCAGCTTCTCCACCATCCAAGGAGCCGAATACTATGTGATAGAGTTCAGCACCGACACTCTCTACGACGAGGTGGAGATGGGCGGCCCGAAAGCACTGGTCGTTGGAACGGACGGCAGCATCAAGAAGTCTCCCGTGACGGTGCAGGGACTTGCCGGCGACACCAAATACTACATGAGAATGAAAGCCATGGCTACCAACAAGCCCGACTCCAAATGGGTATATTACAGAGAAGGCAAGACCTTCAGGACAAAGGCCGAGCAAATATTCAACGAGATTCCGGCCGAAGACCGCAGCGAAGACCGCATACGCCTGAGCTGGATGCCGAATGCCGACGTGACATCCATCACCGTGAGACAAGACGAAGAGCTGTTAGACTCCATCATACTCACAGACACGGACAAGGCTGCCGGCGAATACACCGTGACAAACCTCGCACCGTCGAGCACATACGTGTTCACTATCTTCAACGGCGAGGCTAAGCGCGGACAGCTCACCGCCAGCACGACGGCCGCCATGCCTGCCGCCGACTTCAAGTACATGCTCGAAGAGGGAGTAGACGTCATAACCACCACCCTGCTCCAAGAGATAGCCCGGATGGCACAGGAAGCAGCCGGCAGCACCGCCAGCTACAGTGCCACAATAGGTATTCCGGCCAACACCACGATAGACATCCACGGCGTGTCCGATACCGACGGCAGCGCGACAAGCATCAAGATTCCCGACGGAATGTCAGTGACATTCTTCGGACTTGCCGGAGGCGACGCTCCCGTCATCAACCTGTCCAAGTCTATCGGCCTGGACGGCAGCCACGCGTTCGTCCGCTTCGAGAACGTGAAGGTTACCAACGGAGGATGCGACTATCTCATCAACCAGTCTGCCGGGTGCACCGTGGGCACGCTCGAATTCAAGGATTTCATGATGACCGACATGCCCCGCTCTCTCGTGCGCCTGCAAGGCGATACACCGAAGACCATAGAGAACCTCGTGATAGACAACTCCATCATACACAACGAGGGAGACGGATATGCGCTGATGTACTTCAACAACGCCGCATATACGGTAAGAAACATCGCCATCAAGAACTCTACGCTCAGCACGATGAAGCACAACGTGATACAATGTCCCAACGCAACGGTCGAGAAGATAGACATTGCAGACTGTACATTCTACGACATCATCGGCAGCGGAAGGTATTTCATCGACGCACAAGGCTCAAGCGTGACGACAAATGTCACCAACACGATATTCGCGAAGACAAACAACGAGAAAGCGAAAGGCATCCGCACCGACGGAACTACCAATTTCTCTAACTCTTACATGACTTCCGACTTCGTGCTGGCAGGCAACAAGTTCACCACGGACATGACGTTCGAGGGCACGGCCGACGACCTGTTTACCGACCCCGCCAACGGCGACTTTACCCTCAAAGCATTCATCAGCGCAGGCGACCCGCGCTGGTATGCGGCCGAGTAAGCATAATTACAAACAATGACAATGAGGAGGGAACCGCCATGCAAGCCGGCTCCCTCCTCTTTTTTATCCGAATGAAAAGTGCCTTGCCACTCTGTACCATGTTGGTTTCGTAATAAAAAAGTCACAAATTCAACACTTTCTTTTTTCGAGAAATAGAAAAACAACACGATACAGACGGCCATACACATCGCGATAGAATGTTCACGGATGTGCCATCATTTTTTATTTTTTTTGCAACGGGCATCCCGTTAGGTTGCATTTAGCGTCTCGTTGGAAGACAACGGGATACTCGTTGTCTTCCAACGAGACGCTAAATGCAACCTAACGAGGGCCTTATTGCAAGAAACAGAAAAGCATATATCTCCAGTATCGTGCGCCAATAAGCATATAACATTGATACACAATATGTTACATAAAACGCATTAAAACTTGCGTATTTGCGACCGGCATATTTATATTTTAAAACGAGCGAGTTTTAAACAGCATTTTGTAAAAATTATTCCGAGCACCTGCTACGACTCTGACAATCATTGTATTAAAAATATTCAAATAATGGCCGCACGGCAACCGCCCTTCCAATATTTTTTATTACCTTTACAACAATTAATGATAATATCAATCTAACCTATTTACTTAAAATCATGAGAATAGATAAAAGCATCATCATGGGTGTAATGTCACTCATGCTCACAACGGCGGCAATGCCGGCCGGAGCGGCCGACACAAAGGAGAAACTGCCGGCTTTCCCCGGAGCAGAGGGTTTCGGACGCTACACCACGGGCGGCCGTGGAGGCACTGTGTATCACGTGACCACGCTCGAGGACACAGGCCAGGAAGGCTCGTTCCGTTGGGCATGCGGCAGAAGCGGAAAGCGCACGATTGTATTCGACGTGTCGGGAACGATATATCTCAAATCACAGCTCAAGCTGAACCGCGGCGATGTGACCATAGCCGGACAGACGGCACCGGGCGACGGCATCTGCATCGCCGACTATCCGTTTCAGATCAGTGCCGACAACGTCATCATCCGCTATCTCCGCTTCCGTGTAGGTAACCGCCACGTAGACCAGCACGAGGGTGACGGACTCGGCGGAATGGACAAGAAAAACATTATCGTAGACCACTGCTCGGTGAGTTGGAGCGTGGATGAGTGCCTGTCGCTCTACGGATGCCACAACACCACGGTGCAGTGGTGCATAGCGTCGCACAGCATGGTGAACTCCGGACACTCGAAAGGCGCCCACGGATACGGCGGCAACTGGGGAGGAAGCGGGGCTTCATATCACCACAACCTCATGATTCACCACACGTCACGCACTCCGCGCCTCGGACCGCGCCCCGGCACCCAGACAGACGAGCGCATGGACATGCGCAACAACGTGATATACAACTGGGCCGGCGAGGGATGCTACGGTGGCGAGGGTATGAACGTGAACATCGTAAAAAACTACTACAAGCCAGGTCCCGGCACGGAGAGCCGCAACACCACCATACAACGACGGATAGCCAACATCGGCATACGCACATCATCGTATACCAAGCACGACACCGACAACCCCAACGAATGGGATATCATGTGGCGTGTGTGGGGAAAATTCTTTGTCGACGGCAACGTGAACCCAAAATACAGCGACGTGACGAAAGACAACTGGACATACGGCATATACAACCAGATCACGAACAGCAAGGTCGACAACACCTTCACACCGGTGACAAAGGACACGATGAGGATAAACACGCCCATAGACTTCGTCGCCGTTACGACACACACGGCCGAAGACGCTTACAGCCGGGTTCTCGACTATGCGGGATGCAGCAAGAGCCGCGACTCATACGACAATACACTGGCCGCCGATGCCCGCAACGGCAAGGCGACATACACAGGCTCGGGACTTGGAAAGGGATTTGTCAACAGCCAGGACGACTGCGGAGGATGGCCAGTGCTCAACGGTACCGAAGCGCCTAAGGATAGCGACGGCGACGGAATACCAGATGAGTGGGAAACGGCAAACGGCCTGAACCCCAACGACAAGACCGACGGCGCAAAGACTGCAGATAACGGATATACAAACCTTGAGAACTATCTAAACAGTCTCGTGGCCGACATCACCGAAGCACAGAACGCCGGCGGAACAATCATGGGATATGTAATAAACGAAGACGGGTCTTTATCAACCGGAATAGACAGCGTGATAAAGAACGTGGACACCGTATATGACAACAGAGTATACACCCTCGACGGACGCATGGCGGGAACGGACATCGAGACGTTGCCAAAAGGTATATATATCATCAATAAAAGAAAAGTTGTCATCAAATAACATACCGGAGTACGAATGAAAATACGGAATATTCTCACCGCACTGCTGACTACATGCGCCATGCACGCCGTAGCGCAGACACTACCCTACCGGGACACCAATCTGACTGCCGAACAACGGGCCGACGACCTTATAGGACGACTGACACTCACAGAGAAGGTTAAACTGATGAGAAACGGCTCGCCGGCAATACCGAGACTCGGCATCCCGCAGTTCGAATGGTGGAACGAGGCGCTGCACGGCGTGGGGCGCAACGGCTTCACAACCGTCTTCCCCATCACCATGGCCATGGCGTCGTCATGGGACGACGAGCTGCTCGAAAAGGTGTTCACCGCGGTGAGCGACGAGGCACGCGCCAAGAACAACGAGGCAAGAAAACGCGGCAGAATAGACAGATATCAGGGATTGTCTTTCTGGACGCCCAATATCAACATATTCCGCGACCCGAGGTGGGGACGCGGGCAAGAGACATACGGCGAAGACCCGTATCTGACGGAAAAGATGGGCCTGGCCGTGGTACGCGGACTGCAAGGCCCGGAAGACGCGCGACACCTCAAACTGCTTGCGTGCGCGAAGCACTTCGCCGTGCACAGCGGTCCGGAATGGAACCGCCACTCGTTCAACATCGAGAACCTGCCGGCACGCGACCTGTGGGAGACGTACATGCCGGCCTTCAAGGCTCTCGTGCAGAAAGGAAAAGTGGCCGAAGTGATGTGCGCCTACCAGCGGATAGACGGTGAGCCGTGTTGCGGAAGCGCCAGATACGAGCAGCAGATACTGCGCGACGAGTGGGGATTTGACGGGGTTATCACGAGCGACTGCGGAGCTATCGGCGACTTCTACAAGCCCGGACGCCACGGAGTGTCGAAAGACGCGGCATCGGCATCGGCAAAAGCCGTGCTTGCGGGCACCGACGTGGAGTGCGGAGCGGAATACAACAAACTGCCTGAGGCCGTGGAACGGGGAGACATCAGCGAGGCGGACATCGACCGCAGCCTGAAAAGGCTGCTCATGGCACGCATCGTGCTTGGAGACTTCGATCCGGAAGAAACCGTGGAATGGGCGAAAATCCCGTCGAGCGTGATAGCATGCAAGGAACACAAACAAATGGCACTCGACATGGCACGCAAAGGCACCGTGCTGCTGATGAACAAGAACGGAGCGCTGCCGTTGAACAAATACGGCTCCGGGATTGAGAACAGAGGCATGAAGAATAAAAAGGAGCGTGACGGTGCTTTCACATCGACAAACAGTTCTATCGTAGTCATGGGACCAAATGCCGCCGACTCGGTAATGATGTGGGGCAATTACAGCGGATTTCCCACACAGACGGTAACCGTGCTGCAAGGTATAAGAAACAAGGCCGGCAACGTAAAATATATAAGGGGATGCGGCCTGACACGAGGCGAGGTGCACGAAAGCCGTTTCGGCAACATCACATCACCCGACGGAAAACGGGGCATGAAAGCGACATACCGGAACAACACCGACCACAAGGGTGAGCCGGTGGCAACGGCATATCTCACAGAGCCAATAAACCTGAGCAACGGCGGAAACACGGTGTTTGCACCGGGAGTGAACCTGGAAAATTTCTCGGCCAGATATGAGGGCACATACACCGCCACGGAAAACGAGAAACTGCAAATCACCCTGCAATGCGACGACAGAGGCGTGCTGACGGTGAACGGAGACACTATCATAGACGTGGAGAAGCGAAGCGACAAACTCGGATACAAGACTACCGAGATTGACATCGTGGCAGGAAAACGCTATGACATCAAACTTGATTACACGCAGAGGTACGACATGGCTACACTGCAATTCGACATTGCGAGCAAGAGCAACCCCACACGTGAGAAACTACTTGCCGAGATAGGTGACGCAGGAACGGTGATTTTCGTAGGCGGAATATCTCCACGCCTCGAAGGGGAGGAAATGAGGGTTGACGAACCGGGCTTCAAAGGGGGCGACCGCACGAGCATCGAACTGCCACAGGTGCAGCGCGACATGCTCGCCATGCTTCACGAGGCAGGAAAGAAGGTTATATTCGTCAACTGCTCGGGCAGTGCCATGGCACTTGTACCTGAAAGCGAGCACTGCGACGCCATAATACAGGCCTGGTACGGAGGAGAGCGCGGCGGAGAGGCTGTGGCCGACATTATCTTCGGCGATTATAACCCGAGCGGCAAGCTGCCGGTGACCTTCTACAAGAACACCGACCAACTGCCTGATTTCGAAGACTACCGAATGGCCGGACGCACATACAGGTACTTCAAAGGCGAGCCCCTGTTCCCGTTCGGACACGGACTGAGCTACACCACGTTCGAGGCAGGCAAACCGTCGTACAACGCCAGAAAAGGCAAACTGACGGTGGAAATCAAAAACACCGGAGACCGTGACGGCGAGGAGGTGGTGCAGGTATACATGCGCAACACGGCCGACACAGAAGGTCCTATAAAGACCCTGCGGGCATACAAGCGCATAGGACTGAAAGCCGGCGAGAAGCAAACGGCCGTCATCGACCTGCCGAGAGAGAGTTTCGAAGGCTGGGACACCGCGACGAACACCATGCGGGTTGTACCGGGCAAGTACGAACTGATGGTAGGAAATTCAAGTGCCGATGACAAATTAAATACTATCATCGTGAAAATCAAATAAGGCGGCACCCATTATCAGGACATGTCAGCCGGAAATAAGCACGAATGTTTAAATCACCGATATGACTCTGTATGGAGCATATCGGTGATTTAAGTTTTATACACACCAGCCCGGTACCACCTACATTAACAAACATCACTCGGCCGAAAGTGTAAAATCACGACAGGCATGCCGCTTTTATCCCTCTCTGTATTTCACAATTAAAATGTACGGCTATGACTGGTGATATAAGAAGGAGTTTCAAATTAAAAAATTCAACTATGGCTATAAATAAAAAGGAGCGGCAATACCGCTCCTTTTTATTTATGTAATCAAATTAGAACATCCTACCGATGTTTTTCACTTCGTCGTATCTTCTGCCTTAATTGCTTCCTTTTTTACCGCCGGTTTCTTGGCTGCGGCTTTCCTGACAGTTGCTTTCTTTTCTGACTTTACCTTTATCTCGGCCGCTTCCATCTTGGCTAACTTTGTCTTCAAACGGCTGATTTCCTTATCTTTCATCTCAATCTCATCGCCCTGGTTCTTGATTGTCGTGAGCAGACTGTTAAGTTCTTCATTATCTATCTCCTCCGGATAGAGACTGTTCACGCGGTTGATGAAGTCGCCAAGGATGTTCATATAGTTGGTGAAAGCATCGAAGGGATCGCTGTATATGCCACGGTCGAGCCCCACGTTAGACGGCTTTGTAGTCATGAAACGGAAGTTATTGCTTGCCTGCAAGTAGTCCCAATCCTGATTTACACGAGGATCCCGGGCGATGCGTACACGATCGGCGATGCTGTACAACTTGTTGAACGCCTCACGCTGCATGGCATTTCCCAGCCAGCAACTGACATCGCGCTCCTCGTCTACCCATGACAATGTATCGGGAACATCCAAATTCCCTACACTCTTCGTCATCTTGCAAATTTCCGTAGGAGTGGAGAACGTGATGCCTTTCTCACGCGCACATCCAGGAATGGCACGCAGGAATTCAAGTATATTGGATGAAAGCGGCTGGGCGATACCGAGTGCCGAGAGTTCCATGAAGATGTTTATCACCTGCTCCTCCTGCGGCAAAGAGGCTATACGGTTAACGTATGTATCGGCAAACAACGGATAACCGGGCCAATCGGTATTGCTGAACCGCAAAGAAATATCATCGCTCAACTCTACATCGCGGAGCAGAAGTTTAAGGCTCGGGGCTATGTTGCAGTTATATACATAGTGCGATGACTTCCAACCGAGCACGTGCTTGGCACCCTCGGTGAGCATTCCCGTGAAACCCATGGCCGCCACCTGCCCGCCTATATCATCGCTATATATGAGCGATGAGTTGCGAAGTACGGTCGGTTTCTTCCCGAAATACTCTTCTATTTTCCCACATTGCTTTTTCACGTCGGCAACAAATGTCTCCTCATTCGCCAATGATGACAGTCCGTGGGAATACGGCTCAGCAAGAAACTCCACACATCCGGTATCGTTAAGCTCCTGCAACTTATCGAGAACCTGCGGCGCATGCATCTCCAACTGCTCTATACCGACACCCGAAAGAGAAAAGGCAACCTTGAAATACCGGTCGTTCTCCTTTATCATTTGAAGAAGAGTATTCAATGCCGGCATATAAGAACGCTCCGCAATATCACTTATGCTACGCTCGTTCTCATAATCGTCATAGTAGTAATGGTCCGTACCTATGTCAAAGAAACGGTACCTTTTGAGATGGATTATCTGATGTATCTCAAAGTATAGACATATTGTTTTCATAATTGTTTCTGTATTTCTGTTTATCGTTATTTCATTGTCTGGTTCCCAATGTGCGCTCATACAGCTCACGTATCCACAGGCCTACTTTCTCCCATGTTATCTGGTCAACCTCACGCTTACCCTCTTCTTTCAAGTATTTGAAGAGGCTGTCGTTGGCACAGATAGAGTAAATGGCATCGGCAAGGGCATGTATGTCCCAATAATCAACCTTTATGCAGTTGGTAAGAATCTCGGCACATCCGCTCTGTTTAGATATGATAGAGGGTGTACCGCACTGCATCGCTTCAAGGGGCGATATGCCGAAAGGCTCACTTACAGACGGCATCACATATACATCCGAGTCTTTCAGGCATTCGTATACCTGCTTGCCGCGCATAAATCCCGGGAAATGGAAACGGTCGGCGATACCGCGTTCGGCAGCAAGATGAATCATGGCGTTCATCATATCGCCCGAGCCGGCCATACAGAAACGAACGTTTCGTGTGCGGTGGAGCACCATATTGGCCGCCTCCACGAAGTACTCCGGACCTTTCTGCATGGTAATCCTACCAAGGAAAGTGACAACCTTGTCCTTATTGGTATGATCCGGACGCGGAATATCCGCATATTCCTGTTTCAACGGATAAACAGCATTATGAACCGTGAAGCATTTACGCGGATCCTGATGATACTGATTGATGACTGTCTGGCGTGTAAGCTCACTCACACACATTATGCAATCGGCCCAATCCATACCGTTCTTTTCTATCGAATAAACAGTGGGGTTAACCTGCCCGCGGCTTCTATCAAAGTCTGTGGCATGCACATGGATACAAAGGGGTTTCCCGCTAACCTGCTTCGCGTGTATACCGGCAGGATAAGTAAGCCAGTCATGGGCATGTATTATGTCAAAATCCTCGGCACGGGCAACCACACCTGCTATTATCGAGTAGTTGTTTATCTCTTCATGCAGATTTGACGGATATCCGCCGGCAAACTCCATGCAACCGAGATCGTTCACGTTCATATAGTTGAAATCGGCATAAATATTGTCACGCAACTTATAATAAAGTTCCGGAGACATTATATTCCCCACACGATTTCTTACATATTCATAGTCTACATCACGCCAGGCTATCGGCACTGCGTTCATCGCCAAAATATTGGCGGCACTTCTGTCTTCATCGCCCCAAGGCTTTGGCAGACACAAAGTAATATCCATATCACCCTGGGCATGCAGCCCTTCTGTTATTCCGTAATTGGCCGTGGCGAGTCCGCCGTATACATGAGGGGGATATTCCCAACCAAACATTAATACTTTCATAGTCTTATCCTCCCTTTATTTCTGGTATGTGTATTTCTCAAGAAGTTTCAATGTACGCAATATCTCGGCGACATTCATGGCAAAAGACATGCCTCCACGGCCATGGAACGGCGGATTACCGTCAAACAACTCAGATATGGTGCCAAGGGCATGATAGTTCATCTCATCTTCATATCCGACCATCTGACGCTCAATGAAACGCAAGCGCGTGCGCTTATAAAGTTTCAGACACGCTTCCATATAAAAGCCGCCAAGCCACGGCCATGCCGTACCCTGATGGTAAGCATAGTCACGTTGTGTCTGCGCACCTACATACATAGGGTTATACCCGCCACTCTTAGGAGACAAGGAGCGAAGACCTTTCGGAGTAAGCAACTCACGTGTGCAGACATCAAGCACGCTTTTCTTCTGGTCCTGGTTCAACGGCGAATAATCGAACGCCACGGCGAATATCATATTCGGACGCACGCTCCAATCCATCATATTGCCATCCACGTAGTCAAGAAGGTATCCGTATTCGTTAAGGAATGTATCGACAAATGATGTCTTACACAACTCCGCCCTTTCTTCGAGCGACTTTACGGCACCTTCCTTTCCTGCCTCAGCGGCTATTGCCGCACAGAACTTCAAAGCATTATACCATAAAGCGTTAAATTCGACGATATATCCGGTACGAGGAACAACCGGACGGCCGTTTGCCGTAGAGTTCATCCACGTCACAGCACGGTCACGGCCGTTGCTATACAGCAGGCCATTATCGTCAAGACGCAGATTAGGATGCTTTCCTTCTATTATATACCTGATAATGTCTTGAAGCAGTTTGCCATACATTGCGATGAATTTCTCAGCTCCGGCAGCTTTGCGATACTGCTGAATAGCCCATACAGCCCATAACAATACATCAGGTTGCTCCATCTCATAGATATTCACCGTCAACGGTTTATCTTCCATAAACTCACGCAGTGCCTTCTCCGCTGTATTCATCACGAGTTCGAATTTATCCTGTTCGTCAATCGCAAGCGTCAGTCCAGGCAAAGAGACAAACGTATCTCTGGCCCGACTCTTAAACCAAGGGTATCCGGACAGGAAATAACGCTCGTTCCCTTTTTCATTATAGAACTGGTGAGCCGCATTCACCAGACAGTGAAAGAAATTATCACGCGGTGACCGTTTCTCAACTTCGTAATCAAACAACTTCTTCAATCCGCTCGTACGGATAGACGAAGTGGACGCGGCAAAAACAATCGTCTCGCCTTTCTTTATCGGCATCTCGAAGTATCCGGGCACATACAGGTCCTCATTTGAGGCATAACCGCGTTCCTGCTCTTTGGGATACTCCACTCCACGATACCAGTCTGGCTGGAAAACAAACTCATTCTTCTTGCTGAACTGCATATACAAATCAGGATATCCGCAATACATGCACGTCTTGATACCGTTGTCTATCAGATGATACTCGCGGCTGGCAGTAGAATTCTCATGTGTAAACTGCCTTACGCTCCGGAACGCAAGGAACGGCCTGAAACGCAATGTCGTTGCCGAATGAGCGTCAACAAGGGTATAACGCAACAATATACGATCCTCATGATGTTGGAAGACAACCTCTTTCTTCAACAACACTCCACCGACACGATACAAGGTTGTAGGCACTTTGTCACAGTCAAACTCACGAATGTACTTGTGACCTTTCGGACTGTAATTATTTCCTTGATACTTATGAAGTCCGAGATTGAACTCCGCCCCATGCTGAATTACCGTGACATCAAGTGAAGACAGCAGCACATGGTTCTCATCGTCAAGCTCCGGTACGGGCACGACAAGCAGGCCATGATATTTGCGTGTATTACAATCCGCCAACGTCGAACACGAATAAGCGCCCGACCGATTGGTTCTCAGCAATTCACGACGTAGAGACTCTTCCAAGTTGGTCATTACAGCTTTCTCAAATCGTAAATAACTCATAGTTCCTATATTAAGGTTTTTAATTCATTAGTTAGCATCCGCTTTTATCTTATATTTATTGCTGAACAATCCGTACAAATTGTCTCACAAATCATTTCCAAAATTAAGAAATTTCATCGGCATTACAAAACAAAAACAGTAATATTTAATAAAAGCATACTTTTTTACATACCATGTAATACATTTCACATAAGATTATACTGTTTTATAGGTTTTTTTGCTATTTTTGCACTAAGGATATAAACCCCAATAGCCATGAACAGAAACATAAACACAGTAAAAACTGATATTGCAAAATCAATATCGGTTTTGTGGGATCCGCTTACCGACAAACAACGCAATTTTTTATTAGACAACATTGAAATAAGGATATTCCCGAAAAACGAACCTATATACAAGGAAAACGAACGCCCGGAATACATCATGTGCCTGCTGAAAGGCAAAGTCAAGGTTTTTATTGAGTGCAACAACCATAATCAGATCGTAAGAATAATCGGTGAAAAAGGCTTTTTCGGATACAGAGCGGCATTTGCCGATGAGAATTATATAACAGGAGCTTCCGCATTTGAAGACTCAACCGTGTGTATGATACCGATTAAAGTCATAAAAAAATTAATATCCGAGAATACCGTTCTGTCTCTTTATTTCATAAAAGAACTGTCAATGATGCTTGGCGCTGCCGACATGCGGACTATAAGCCTTACAAAAAAACATGTCCGTGCCAGACTTGCGGAGTCTCTGCTTTTTCTCAAAGAGAAATACGGCATAGAAGAAGACGGAAGCACACTGAGCATCAACCCGAGCAGAGAAGACCTCGCAAACATGTCAAACATGACCACAAGCAATGCTATCCGCACCCTGTCCGCTTTCGCTTCCGAGTGCCTTATTGCCACCGACGGCCGCAAAATAAAGATTATCAACGAGACCAAACTGCAAAACATATCGAAAAAGGGATGACTCCAGCCATACAATAGGCATAACCACCTGGCTGACAACAGACATTTTTCATCCTGAGACAAAAAACATACAAACTGCCGGTAAGAAACAGACAGGCCGGTGGAAACAGTACAGATGCCGATATAAAAGCATTTGTACCAATCATAATAATATCTTATCAGTCAGGAATAAGGAAGTTTATCAATTCCTGTTCCACACTTATCCTATACTCCCCGACCGGTGTTTTCATCAATCTTCCATCTATACCAACCATCGCATGCTTCGCCTCACGCACAATAACCTCACGAGTGCGATAAGGATGGACACAACGATGATTAAGGAAACGCCCTGTAACAAGAAGCCACAAACCACCAATCAATTGGACAACCTCCGGATGATAGACCACAGAAACATCAAGCAGACCGTTGTATGGCACGGCATTGGGTGTCTGTCCGTATCCCGGACCGCTTCCCACACATATCGTCATGACCCTTCTCTTTATTACATCCGAATTTATTTTCACATCCACCTTATAATCAAGACGATGGAAAACCATTAACACCAAAGAGACAAAAAACGACAGGGTACGCGATCCAAGCAGACTGCGGGTCTGACGCCGCAGATTCATTATATCGGCAATAAGACCTATGTTCACACAATTCAGGAAATAGCGGTGACATTTCTCTCCCCTCTTGTTCGTATAACGTATGCATCCAAGGTCTATTCTCCTCACCCTATGCTTGACGAGCCAGTCTATAGTCTGCACGATATTGCTTTCCTTGAAGTTCCAGAACCGTGCGAAATCATTCACCACACCGTTAGGGATAACACCGAGAACTATCCCGTCCCTTACATTCTTTTCCTCCATCATGAGACAGTTCACAGCATCATTAAGCGCAGAGTCTCCACCGACAATGATTATTGTCTTGTATCCGTTGTGTATCAGCATACGCATCAGCCGTTCCACGCTATCCGTATTCTCACTTTGAACAAAATCATAAAGCACACCGCGCTCATCAAGAGCACGACGCACTTTTTCCCATTGCCTGCGTCTGCGGTTTATTCCTTTCTTGGGACAATAAAGTATTCCCCATCTTGATGCTTCAACTGCCATTATCGTATTTTCTATTGAAATATTATCGTTTCATCCAAACGGATTTACCATCCGCCCATCAATTGTTTTATCTCTTCAAACTTCTTATCCAAAGACAATGTTGAGTTTATCCAATGAATATTTATCCCTCTGCGCTCCATCCCCCTGAACCATGTCATCTGCCGTTTGGCAAACTGATGGATGGCTATCTCCAACCGCCCGTACATCTCATCATAAGAAAGTTTTCCTATTATGTATTCCGTCACGAACTTATATTCGAGACCGTAATAAATAAGGTCATCCGCCGGTATTCCGCTATCGAGCAACGCCCTTATCTCATCCACCATCCCCTCTTCGAGCCGGCTTTTTAGCCGCGCGGAGATTTTCCTTCTCCGCTCCTCACGCTCTATGTCTATACCTATAACCAAAGAGTCTATCGACGGCATCATGGCCGCAGCTGTCGGGTTTTCTCCGTTGAATGTCTCTATCTCTATTGCCCTGATCGCCCTCTTTGCCGTATCCACATCCGTGGTATTGTGCATGTTCGAGCCGTTCCTTTGCTTCAACTCTATCAGTATTGCGGTCAGTTCTCCAAGCGTCTTGCCTTCAAGCGACATTCTGAGAGTCTTGTTTTCCGGTACCGAGGCCAGTCTGTATCCTTTGAGCACGGATTCTATATACAGCCCCGTGCCGCCGCAAAGTATCGGCAAAACACCCCGAGCCGTAATATCATCATAGGCTTTCAAGAAGTCGTGTTGATACTGAAACAGGTTATATTTTGTCCCAGGCTCGGCTATATCAATCAGATGATACGGCACTTTTCTTCCATCTACGACATAGTCGGCAATATCTTTTCCTGTCCCTATGTCCATCCGCCTGTAAACCTGACGACTGTCTCCACTTATGATCTCGGCTCCTGTATCCGCGGCAAGCGCGGCGGCAAGCGCAGTCTTTCCGCTGGCCGTGGGCCCGAGTATAGTTATGAGTTTATTCATTATTCCGTTTCCCAGAGATACTATAATGCGGATATATCACTTTCATTCAGTCCTGTCACTCCGGCAATCGTCACCGTGTCTATACCCAAAACTTTCATCTTTCTGGCTATTTCCAACTTTTCCTTAATACGCCCCCGGGCTTCCCCTTCCGCTCTTCCCTCGGCTCTACCTTCCGCACGCTCTGTTGTTATATTGTCACGCAATATAACGATATTGTCAAGGTGTCTGTAATAAGCGGCAAGTTCGTCTTTTGTCATGCGATCAAGCAATAGCCGTTGCCTTGCCTCATCAAGTCCTGGAGCGTTAGACTTTTCAGGAATATTTCCTGTATTCAGATAGTATATCCATTCTTCGAGCGGTGTCTTGGCCATCCTGTTAAAGTCGTTCACCTTTAATATATAGTATTCGGGGAAAAGTTTGCTCACCGTATCGACTTTAAACTTTTCCGCCTGAAACGGCGACAGTTGCAAGATATCATTGTCGTGCATTCCCCTGAACCCCGTAGTTCCGTGATAGGCATAGTCCGACCCGTGCCCGAGCGAGAAATAAACAATGTTCACACTATATATCTTTCTCACATTCTGATAGTCCTCTCCGCGCTTGATATATTCAGTCACAAGCTTAGACGTGCCGAAAAGCATGCGTTGAAAATACGCGAACTCATTATTGTTCTGCACTTCAACCAATATCAGTTCGCCCTTCGAATTTTCGGCCAACATATCCACACGATTATACTTATCGTATTCTTCCTCCTGATTGCTTTCGCTTTCAAGCATGTGCCGAATGGTTATCTTTTCTTCGAGCAGTGTTGTCAACAATCCTTCGAGAACTCCGAAATTGGCTTTGTTGCGGAGCATACGCTTCATAGCCCAGTCAAATCGTATATAGTCTGCCATAAATCTGTGGGTATTTTTACGTTGGCTAAGATATAAATTTTACATGAAACGACCAAATGCTTTTTGTGTTTTTTGCTACATAGCACAGATTAAAGCCATGCCGTCAGCAGACAGAAGAACACGACAGGACTTGCCCCTATCGGCATTTGCATGAAAAAGCCGCCCGACTATACGTCGGACGGCTCCATTATCGTATTAGAACGTGATAAATGAATTATCCGTTAACCTTCTTCATGTGTGCGATGAGTTCGAGAACCTTGTTAGAGTAACCGATCTCGTTGTCATACCAAGACACAACCTTAACAAACGTATCTGTCAAAGCTATACCTGCCTTGGCGTCGAAGATAGAGGTACGTGTGTCACCGAGGAAGTCTGAAGAAACCACGGCATCTTCCGTGTAACCCAGTACACCTTTCAGTTCACCCTCTGAAGCCTCTTTCATAGCCTCGCAGATCTCAGCGTATGTAGCGGGCTTAGCCAGGTTTACAGTCAGGTCGACAACAGAAACGTCCAAAGTAGGAACGCGCATTGACATACCTGTCAGCTTACCGTTCAGTTCGGGAATAACCTTACCCACGGCCTTGGCAGCACCTGTTGAAGAGGGGATGATGTTGCCTGAAGCGGCACGGCCACCACGCCAGTCTTTCAAAGACGGGCCGTCAACGGTCTTCTGTGTAGCAGTTGTAGAGTGAACGGTTGTCATCAGACCGTCTGTGATACCGAACTTGTCGTTCAGAACCTTGGCGATCGGAGCCAAGCAGTTCGTTGTGCAAGATGCGTTTGAAACGAACTGTGTACCCTTCTCATACTTGTCGAAGTTCACACCGCATACGAACATCGGGGTAGCGTCCTTTGAGGGAGCAGACATAACAACGTACTTAGCGCCGGCCTCAATGTGAGCCTGTGCCTTCTCCTGTGTCAGGAAGAGACCTGTTGACTCAACTACATATTCAGCCTCAACCTCGTTCCACTTCAAGTCAGCCGGGTTGCGCTCTGCAGTAACACGGATTTCCTTACCGTTAACAATCAGTTTGCTGTTCTCCACGTCAGCCTCGATGGTGCCGTCGAACTGGCCGTGCATGGTGTCATACTTCAACATGTAAGCCAGGTAGTCTACCGGGCAGAGGTCATTGATACCTACAACCTGAATGTCATCGCGAGTCTGAGCTGCGCGGAAAACGAAACGACCGATACGGCCAAATCCGTTAATACCAATCTTAATCATAATTACTTTTTATTATTTTAATAATGGGTTATAATATTTCGTATTCTATATGTAATGCCAGCAAAAGTACACATTACGGCCTGCCATCGCCGCAAGTGAAATATCTTTTATGCACATTTTCTCCTTAACGACCGCAAAGTTACAATTTTTTTTCTAATTTTGTGGCAGAAACCAGTATTAAATAATATAAAAATCAAAAAACAATGAGCAAATTTTTAAATGAATTCAAAGAGTTTGCCGTAAGGGGAAATGCTGTCGATATGGCTGTCGGTGTGATTATCGGCGGGGCGTTCGGCAAGATTGTCACATCCATCGTGAACGACATCATCATGCCACCGATAGGATGGCTGATCGGAGGTGTGAAGTTTACAGACCTCAAAATGGAACTGCCGGGAGTGGATCTCGGCATGGAAAAGCTCGAACCCGTGACCATCAACTACGGTAATTTCCTGCAAACAACGTTCGATTTCATCATCATAGCTTTCTGCGTTTTCATGCTCGTAAGGGGTATAAAGAAACTCACCGAGAAGAAAAACGAAGAGCCGGCAACGCCCGCCGCCACTCCGGCGCCGTCGGCGGAAGAGAAACTGCTGAGCGAAATTCGTGACCTGCTCAAAGAGAAACAAGGCTGATGAGAATTCCGGCTTTCATAAGACGGCTCACGGCCTGCATAGCGTTATGCGCCACATGCCTCACCACCGCTGCCCAGAGCGGGCAACTGGCTGCCATGCGCAACACCGTGGCAGACAGCTATAACTTCTGGTTATATGCCCCGAGAGAATATGTGGCCGAGCGCCGGCGCATCCCGCTGATAATATTCCTGCACGGAGCGAGCCTGTGCGGCAACAACATGCAGAAAGTCCGCCGCTACGGACTGCTGCATGCTATCGAGAAAGGCCGTTACTACCCGGCCATGGTTGTAGCTCCGCAAAATCCGGGAGGAGCATGGAACCCGAAGAAGATAGCCGGAATACTCGACTGGGTGACACAGCACCACGACGTAGACACCACACGGGTATACGTGATCGGAATGAGCCTCGGCGGCTACGGCACCCTCGACTTCGCTGGAACTTACCCCGACAGGGTGGCGGCGGCCATGGCTCTGTGCGGCGGCAGCACACTGAGGGATTTCGAAGGACTTGGACGCATTCCGCTGTGGATCCTGCACGGCACGGCCGACCGTGCCGTACCCGTAAGCCAGTCGAAGACAGTGGTTGAGTCGATAAAGAAATCCGGAAATGACCGACTTCTGCGCTACGACTGGCTGAAAGGAGCGTCGCACGGTGACCTGGCGCGTATCCTATACCTCAAACAGACATACGACTGGTTGTTCTCTCACTCGCTAAACGACAATCCGAGGGAGACAGACAAGGATATAACCATATCCCTGCCCGACCTGAAAACGGCATACGAAGATCTCTCACCCGAGGAAACCAGATTTGACATGGTGAAGGAAATAAAACCCAGATAAATATTTACAAAAGGTCGTTTATATTTCGATTTTTTTCGAGATACAAATCCCACGGCCGTAAATATCGCCGTATTCGGATTTTTACACAACAACCTGTGTTTCAACCCCATACATCAGACTATTCACTTTTAGCGATTAAATCCGCACACATACTTTCCCGTTTTTTTCGCAACGAGACGCTAATTGGCTTGCGTTTAGCCGCCCGTTGTATCGCAACGGGCGGCTAAACGCAAGCCAATTAACGTCCCAATGCGCTCCAACGAGCGTCCCGTTGCAATAAACCACCCTTTTTCCCGTTTAAAAATCAAGCCACTATCGCATTCTATACAGTGTTGCGTATCGTGCCGCACGCTCTGGTTTGAAGAAAAACAAAGCGTTAAATCCGTGACTTTATTATTACATTTAAAAGTTTTACACCATATAAGGCTTGTCGTCGTTTAATGTATTTTAACCAATCGCAAAGCAGTCTTTTCCGCATTTATAAATCTTCATATCGTAAAAACAATTCAGATATGGATACGGAGAAACTCGTGAAACGCGCGAAAAACGGCGACACAGAGGCTTTCGGGTTACTGTACGTGGCATACGCCGAAAAGATGAAAGGCGTGTGCATCAATATTCTCAGACACGACACAGACATAGCGGACGACCTTGTGCACGACGCCTTTGTCGTTGCGTTAATGTCTGTAAACAGGCTGCGAGACCCGAAAAGATTCGGCGAGTGGCTTACTACCATCACGAGAAATATCACACTGAAATACATTAACGACAGAAAGCGCGAAAATATCGTGGCGCTTTCCGACGCACACGAGGAATACATGACTGATCCGGAAAGCGGCCGCGAAACATATACCGACATTACGACCGAAGAGCTTATATCACTGACAGACAGACTGCCAGAGGGTTACAGGCACGTATTCCGGATGTCTGTGGTCGAAGGCTTGTCCCATAAGGAAATCGCAGAGACCCTCGGTATCAGGCCGCACACGTCGTCATCGCAACTGTACCGTGCAAAAAACATGCTAAGAAAAATATTGGCCGACAGCATGACCCCGGTACTTATAATCATATCCATTATATTGCTCCCTGTATATAAATATTTCGAAACAAAGAAGGACACCGAGGTGGCGGGTAACGAAAGCACAGGCGGAAGGACAATAAAAGATATGGACGGGCGGAAGAAGGATACACAGCAAGACACAGGGACATACGGGAAAACATCAGCACACATATATACAAACGCAACCGACACGCATAAATACCCTGAAAAAGATACAGGGACAAAGGCAAAAGCCCATACTGACACAGGCACAAAAAGCACAGAAGGCGAGACGGATGAGCCCAAAGACAGCGCACAGAACGCTCCCGCCATACCACCCTTACATCCCGAACGCCGACAATACACCCACACGGCAGCCAACAAAGGAAAGAAAAGGCTACGCAAATGGGAAATGGTAGTGGCCGGATCTGTCGGCCCCGCTCTCGCACATAACATATACAAGATGATTTCCACTGGAGGCAACAGTCCGGACATAGACACTTCCATCCCTGCAAACATAAGCACATGGGAAGAACTTCACGAGTATCTGTCGGCCAAGCAACATCCCGGCACACCGGCCGACACCACCCTGCTTACAGATATCGCCAAGAGCAACAGCGGAAAGATCGTGGAACGGGAAAAACACGAGAAGCCTGTCACAATAGGTATCACACTGACCAAGAAAATAAACAGCCGTACAGCTTTCGAGTCGGGACTGCAATACTCGCTGTTGCGTTCTTCATCGTTCATGGGAGGCGAAAACCACATACGCAACGACAGAAAGATACATTATATCGGCATACCGCTGCGCATGTCATACCGCATTGCCGACTACAAGAAACTGTCGGCATACTGCACGGCAGGCATGGTAGTGAATATCCCGATAGGCGGGAGGAGCAAAGAATGGCTGGTGACGGACACCATGTCCATGTGCACCGGCAGCCGCAAACTAAATGTTCCGTTCCAATGGTCGGTCAACGCAGGCGCAGGCATACAGTACGACATAACGCCAAATATCGGGGTCTACATCGAACCGACACTTAACTATCACATACCCACGGGCAGCGGAGTGCGCACCACATGGTCGGAACACCCGTTCTCATTCTCCGTTCCGTTCGGCATACGCCTCACGTGGTAGTAAAAAAAACGATGACAGCAGGCAGTCTTTTGACGGTTGAGGTCTCTATACTCACAGAAACCAAAACATTATCAAAAGAAACATGTACAACCTCAACGACTATCTGCGCAGCGGATTTACATACGTCAACAACAGCATCCGCCCCGGCCACAAGCGTCTCGACACCCTGATGATATACGCTACCACACGATGTCAGTCTGCATGCAAGCACTGCAATATATGGAAAAAGCCGCAAGAGCATCTCACTCTTGCCGACATAAAGAGGCTGATGACGGCAAAGTGCGTCACAAAGAACACTAACATAGGTCTCGAAGGCGGCGAGTTTGTGCTGCACCCGCAAGCCGACGAGATCATGGAGTGGTTTATGGAGCACCATCCGAAATATACGCTGCTGTCGAATTGCCTTGCCACACGAAAAACCATAGAGGCCGTGAGAAAGTATCGTCCCGCGCGACTGTATGTTTCACTCGACGGAGACAGGAAGGCATATAAACGGATGAGAGGCTGCGACGGATACGACAAAGTCATCCGGGTAGTTGAGGAAGTGAAAGACGACATACCCGTATCGCTCATGTTCTGCCTCTCGCCATGGAACAGTTTCAAGGACATGGAGCACGTCATAGAAGTAAGCAACCGCTATGGCGTGGACATAAGGATAGGCGTATACGGCACCATGGCTTTCTTCGACACCGCCGTTGACATGCTCGACACCGGCACGGAGGGATATAAGGACAGCATACCCGAATGCGTCCACAACACAGAAGAGAACTTCGACTTCATCGCACTGTACGACGAATGGAAAAACGGACGCCTCAAGCTGCCGTGCCACAGCATCCGCAGCATGCTCGCGGTGCACTCCGACGGAAATGTGCCTATATGCCAGAACCTCGACATCTCGCTGGGCAATATTCATGAGAAAACACTCGACGAGATCTTCAATTCCGAGAAAGCACGCGAAATACAATGCCGGTATTCACGAAAATGCAACGGCTGCTGGATAAACTTCCACCGAAAGTACGACATAATCCTGCTACGCAATCTTGAAAGACTGATGCCACGTAAAATCATAGAGGCTTTCTTCGGAGAATATCATTGGAGCGAAAACGGTAAAGAGACATACAGGCAATACATCAAAAGGACGGCAAGGCGAAATACTTGAAAACAAACCACATACACGCAAACATGACATTTACGGAAAATATAATACAGAGATATAAGAGCATACGAACCCGCCGACAGTTGGGCGACGTATGCCGCAAGCGATACGCTTTCGTGGGAATAGGCAGTCACAGCATTGCCAACCTATACCCGGTACTGGCACACCTGCGCGTGCCGGTGAAGTACATCTGCTGCCGGTCGACAACCAAAGCCGCAGTGGCAGCGGAGAAGTTCTCCGGCATCAAAGTAACCACATCGCTCGACGAAATTCTGGAAGACAACGAGATTGCCGGTGTCTTCGTGTCGGCATCACCTTCGGCCCATTTCGACATCGCCGCAAAAATACTCGGAAGCGGCAAGTCGCTGTTCATCGAAAAACCTCCGTGCTCATCGGCTGAAGAACTTGGCCGACTCAAGGACATGATTATACTACACGGCACTCCGACGGCAATGGCCGGCATGCAGAAACGCTATGCTCCCGCGACACAGATACTGAAATCGAGGCTCAGACACCAAAGGCCGATAAGCTATAACATGAAATACCTCACAGGCTCTTATCCTGAGGGCGACATGCTGTCAGATCTCTTCATACATCCGCTCGACTACGTGACATTCCTGTTCGGCAGAGCGGAGATAACAGGCATCGACAGTGTAAGCCACTCACACGGAGCAAAGACCATGATGCTCTTATTACGACACGGAGACACGGCCGGAACGCTCGAACTGTCGACAGCATATACATGGACGGAAGCATCGGAAACAATGACGATAAACACCCGCCAAGGTGTCTACCGGATACGGAACATGGAAGAACTGAGATACACACGCAAGCCGGCAACACCTTTCGGCATCCCAGCGGACAAGGTCTTCGGCCATCATCCTACATCGACATGCCTGCTGTCGAGAAACAATTTCATTCCGACAACAATAAACAACCAGATATACACACAGGGATTTTACAACGAGTTGAAAGCATTTTGTGACTTAGTCGAAGGAAAACCATCGAAATGCCTGTCTTCATTTGAAACTCTGCAAGATACATACCGGCTCATGGAAGATATCCGGACAAGGACACACGGGAATGCAGACAAAATGAAACGAACCTTTTAAAACAGGCCGGTGACATTGTAAAAGCCGTGATGAAACAATAAAATCCGGATTTGACAGAATTATACATCCATGCCAAATCCGGATTTTATATTATTATTTAAACTTGCAGAACCTATTTGGTTCCGGAGCCGAATATACTCAAAACACAATCACTCCCACTCTATCGTTGATGGCGGTTTCGACGAAATATCATAGCAGACACGGTTCACACCGCGCACTTTGTTGATGATTTCGTTTGACACCTTCGCCATGAAATCGTATGGAAGATGTGCCCAGTCGGCAGTCATGGCATCCGTCGAAGTCACGGCACGCAAGGCAACGGGATGCTCGTATGTGCGCTCATCGCCCATCACGCCTACACTGCGAACGGTAGCCAGAAGCACCGTACCGGCCTGCCATACCTTGTCGTAAAGCCTTTCACCGTCTTCACAGATATAGTTTTGCATGTGGGTGATATATATGTCATCGGCATCTTGCAGTATGCGAACCCTCTCACGGGTAATGTCACCGAGTATGCGCACGGCCAATCCCGGCCCCGGGAACGGGTGACGCTTGATGAGCCGTTCGGGCATTTCAAGCTGATAGCCGGCACGACGCACCTCATCCTTGAACAGCCATTTCAACGGTTCGCACAATTGCAAGTGCATCTCCTCGGGCAGTCCGCCCACATTATGATGGCTCTTGATCACCTTTCCTGTAATGTTGAGACTCTCAATGCGGTCGGGATATATCGTACCCTGAGCCAGCCACTTGGCATCCGTTATCTTCTTGGCCTCCGCATTGAACACCTCAACGAAATCACGGCCTATTATCTTGCGCTTCTGCTCCGGGTCGGTCACTCCTTCGAGGTCTTTGAAGAACTTCTCGCTCGCGTCTACCCCAATCACGTTAAGGCCAAGACACTCGTAATCTTTCATCACCTGAGCAAACTCGTTCTTGCGCAACATTCCGTGATCGACGAATATACAAGTGAGGTTCTTGCCTATCGCCTTGTTCAGCAACACGGCGCAAACGGAAGAATCCACACCACCGCTGAGACCGAGAATGACACGGTCGTCGCCGAGTTGGGCTTTGAGTTCCTGCACGGTTGTCTCCACAAAAGACGCCGGGCTCCACTCCTGCTTGCTGCCGCAGATGCCTACAACGAAATTCTCAAGCAACTGCTTGCCCTGCAACGAGTGGAAAACCTCAGGATGGAACTGGACGGCCCAAAGCGGGGTTTCATTGCCGGCGTAAGCCGCATACTTAACATTGGCGGTAGAAGCGATCACATGGCAGTCATCGGGAATGGCGGTAATGGTATCGCCATGGCTCATCCACACTTGCGAATTATCCTCAAATCCCTTGAACAACGGATCGCCGGCATCAAACATAGTGAGGTTGGCACGGCCATACTCACGGCTGTCGGCCTTCTCGACCTTTCCGCCGTTTCTGTGCGATATGAACTGCGCTCCGTAGCAAATACCAAGTACAGGCAGGCGACCGACAAACCGGCTGAGATCAACCTTGAACGCCTCAGGGTCGTGTACCGAGTATGGAGAGCCGCTGAGGATCACTCCAATCACCGAAGAGTCGTCTTCCGGATACTTGTTGTAAGGAAGAATCTCACAGAAAGTATCAAGCTCACGGACACGACGGCCAATGAGTTGCGTGGTCTGCGAACCGAAATCAAGAATGATTATCTTCTGTTGCATATTATTATTGGTTTTGGTTATTATTATTGTTTTATTTTCATCTGTCAATTATTTCCATCGGCATTACATTGCGATAAGAAAGCCTCCGCATCGGAAAGAATATCCGTTTTTCCGACATCCATCAGCCGAAGACCGTCTTTCACCATTCCCCTTATCCTAATCTTATCACATATTTTCAGATAGAAATCCATTATACCGAACTTATCAGGAAAAGTGTCCATAAGAGAAAAAAGACGCGGAGAAAAGACATGTATTCCGGAAAACGCATACATCCGGCACTTTGATACATCAAGGCCGGCATAAGGGCTGCGCACCTCTCCTGTCTCGACGTTCGTCCATCCTACAAGCGTCATATCATCATCGAAAAGCAGATAACGCGAGGTCGTGCGCCTACTGACAAGCAAGGTCGCGTCACTCGCCATGCCGGCACAGTACAGTTCTGTCAGATTTATGTCACTGAATATATCAACATTATGAATGAGTACCGGCATATCGCTGTCAAACAGCGAGGCCGCATGCTTTATACCACCGCCGGTATCGAGCAACGCCGGTGTCTCATCGGAAACCCGTATGTCTATACCGAAATCATTATTCCGCCGCAGATAATCGACTATCATGCCGGAAAAATGATGCACATTGACGACGATATGTTCAAAACCGGCCCCTTTCAACCGCTCGACAACATGTTCGAGCAACGTTTTTCCACCTACACATACAAGCGCTTTGGGCATCGTGTCGGTAAGCGGTTTCAGCCGTGTGCCAAGCCCTGCGGCAAAAATCATGGCCTGCTTGGACGTTTTGACATTCATTTCCATAATATATTTATCTCTTATAATCACATTGTTCAAGCCTCCGACTTATTTCAATGTAAAGCAGATGTCCTGTTCGCGATGACATATACGAACCTCGATACCGAACTTGCCATGTATATGCTCGGCAAGGTGCTGCGCACTGTACACGCTCCGATGCTGTCCGCCCGTACATCCGAAAGAGAACATCAAGTCGGTAAATCCTCTCTGCATGTATCTATCTACATGTGCGTCCGCCAACTCATATACACTGTCGAGGAATGCAAGAATCTCCCCGTCGTCTTCAAGAAAACGGATGACCGGCTCGTCAAGTCCCGTGAGCTTCTTGTAAGGCTCATACCGTCCCGGATTATGCGTGCCGCGGCAATCAAACACATATCCTCCGCCGTTGCCGCTCTCGTCTTCCGGTATGCCGTTACGGAACGAGAAACTGAATACCCGAACAACGAGCGGGCCTTTCCCGTCATACTTTGAAAACGTGGCCGGGCCATCCTGTGGATGCGCCTCATAGACATTGCTTCCCGCCGTCCGGTAACCGTCGGCACGACTCAAAGCCGGCTGTTCGATACGCGCGAACTGAGGAAGCTCCGTAAGCCTGCGCAACATGTCCACCATATAAGGATACGGAAAACAGTCAAGTTCAAGCAACTCTCTGAGATTTTGTATTGCGGGAGGTATCGAATCGATAAAATGTTTCTTGCGCTCGAAATATCCACGGAAACCGTAGGCGCCAAGCACCTGCAACGTACGGAAAAGCACAAAGAGACTCAGCCTGTTGACAAAATGACGTACAGACGGTACCTCTACATAGTTCTTAAGCGACTGGTAGTACTCCGCCACAAGCTCACGGCGCAGTTTATGCGAATATTTGGCTGATGCCTGCCACAGGAACGAGGCCAAATCATAGTAATAAGGTCCCTTGCGGCCGCCCTGATAGTCTATGAAATACGGATTGCCGGCATCGTCAAGCATCACGTTCCGTGCCTGAAAATCACGATAAAGGAAACTGTCGCACGGCTCGGAGGTAAGGTCCTTGGCAAACAACCGGAAGTTGGCTTCGAGCTTCAACTCATGGAAATCCAGATCAGCAGCTTTCAGAAAACAATACTTAAAGTAATTCAAATCAAAGAGCACACTGTCTTCATCAAACTCCGGTTGAGGATAACAATTACTGAAATCAAGGTCACGCGCGCCGCGAACCTGGAAGTTAGGAAGCTCACGTATAGTCCTTATGAGCAGTTCTTTCTCCTTAACGGTATATCTGCCTCCGGCCGCACGTCCTCCCGCAATGGCATCGAACAAAGACACCGAACCCAAATCCGTCTGCAAATAACGCAGTTCATCATCGCTCACGGCCAACACCGCCGGAACAGGAAGCCTGCGCTTGGCAAAATGATTGGTCAGATATATGAATGCGTGATTCTCGTCGCGGCTCGTTCCTACCACCCCGACCACCGTCGAGCCGTCGGTGGCCGCGAGCCTGTAATAGTCACGGTTACTTCCGGCGACCGGCAGCTTTTCCACTCTTGCCGGTTCCGCTCCCGCCCATTGCTTATATAATTCTAAAAGCTTCTGCATAAAGATGGTGCAAAGAATGCTGCAAAGTTAGACAAAAAAAACGAGGAAACGGGATTTTGCCATATCATAATTAACATATACGACAATAAAAAAATGTATCCTTGCATGGCCTCCCTGCTTTAATGGCAGACAGTCAATCAAACCTATATAATAAATCCGGCAATCAACCTGATATAATAAATAATGTGACCTCCCGTAAAGGAAGTCACATTATTTATTGTTGCTACCAGACCTTACATAAGGCCTTTGGCTCCGATTATCTTACCACTGTCTTCATGACCGTCTTGCCTACCTTGACAATATACACACCGCTCTCAACCCTGACACGGTCTGTCTCTGTCCCTGCGGCATTGTATACGGCCTTGCCGTCAACAGTATATACGCTTACGTTCTCGCCATTTGCGTTTTCCACCACGATAGCCTTGCCGGCAGTGAATATGCGCATTGACTTGCCTGCGATGCCAGCGATGCCGTTAGTTACGTCTACAGTCACTACGTTAGACACCTTTGACTCGCCCTTATCGTAAACGACAGTAACTACATAAGAATGCTCTCCATCAGCTGCGTCCGCGTCAACATAAACTGTTTCGGCAACCGGCTCCGAATTGAGCTTGACACCGTCACGATATACGTTGTAACCTACAATGGCCAAGTCACCAAAGCCTTCTATTGTTTCGTATCTCACATCGTCTATCATCAGCATGAAGCTGCCTTCAGCACATGAGCGAATTGCGAAATACTTAGCTCCCTCCGGCAGTTCTGCCGTATACTCTGTCCATTCTCCGGGCACAACAGATGCCGGCTTTACGGATATAAAGTCTTTAGTGTCTTTGCTACCGGTAGAGTACAGCACCTCTATCTTCTCGGGATATTCAGATGAATAGCTGCGTGCATAGAACGAGATTGTCTGTGCATTACCGCTGAGAACAGGTGAGATAGCCCAGTCGTCAACCTGTCCGTCGTCAGCACGGTACATTGAAGCAAGATACCGAATGCCCGAATGAGCGGCAAAAGTCTGGTTCCAAGTATCGCCATCCGATACATCGTGTACCCAGAACGAACGGAGAGACTGGCTCATAGGCGTACCGTCCACATTGAAGTCTTTACCTTGGAAACCTCCCACTTGTGCGCCATCTCCATCGACAAACGTCCACTCTCCCGCAGAACTTGTAAAGCCATCATAACTCTCAAAGTCGTCCGTTACAATCACAGGCGCGGATACACCCATGTCAGGTTCGCTCCATGTCAGTCTCAGCCCATTATCAGTCTGCATACCCGCAAGATCGGTAACGACAGGGTAATTATTTGTCTTGATGACAGTCTTCACCGTATTCGTGGTGTTGTTGCTCTTATCATTATCGTCAGCAAACTCTACGATGGCTTTCCATACGAGTTCAGACGGTGTCATCACTGTTGTTTTTTCAGTGAATTCAAACGATGTCTGTGCATTGCTTGCGAGTTCGGTTCCGGGAAGCGACCGCACCTTGGTGTCGTTGCAATAGAGGTCTACCGTATATGCGCCGGCTGCCGCCGCTTTGGTTCCTTGGTTCTCAACCGTGACGGTTACTTTCACATCCTCACCGGCAGTAATCGACCCTTTCGCTGCGATACCTTTTGCAACAAGGTTGTTATCAACCATGTTGAACACACGGATATTGTCAAGGTATGCGTTGCACGCGGCAGTAAACGTGCCCTCGATTATCACACGCACCCAGTCTTCATTCGTATACTCGGCCAAAGAAATCTCTGCCTTAGCATAGCTTGTGCCAGCCGTAAGGTCTGCTATCTTCTTTTTGCCTTTGGGAGTAATCACAGTGACAGTCAGAGGAGTTGCCGCATCTGCCGCACAGTCGAATGTGAGTGTAGGATTGACTGTTCCCGCAAGCGCGATCTTACCTGACTGCAAATTAATCCATCCTGCCGTCTTGGCTGCCATCAAGAAGCAACCCCCGTCACCGTCGGAAGCGTTTTCTCCGAGGGTCATACCACCTTGAAGAGAATTGTTGTTGGCATCGCATGCTATTCCCCACCAGTAAGAAAGCTCACCACCGGCTACCGATTCGAATACCGGCACCTGATAAGGAGCACCTGTAACAACTGAGGCATACGCATCATCCGACCGACCGGTTGTGTTCGATGTCGTAACCGCGAAGTATGTGAAACCATGCTCTCCACTGTTCGTATCGTAAGCTACATTGGCAGAAGTTTCCTTCAGACCTGTTACGTAAGGATTTGCATAGTCTGTCACCGGAATCTGCATACCAAAGAAATCCATAATATCAACCGGATAGACATCGTATGTGAAATCGGCCGGATTGATGACATAACCGTTGGCTCCCTTTGTCGGGGCATCCCATGAGAGGTCAACGGAGCCGCTCTTATCGGCAATTGTAATGTTGCTGACGATATCCGGCGTGTCATAACCTACGTAAACTTTCACAGAGGCGGACTCTCCGACCTTATCACCGCAATAAGCCGTCACGGTATAGGTATAGTCACCTGCGCTTGGAACATTGTCGTCCGATATGACAACCTCCGCTCCGGCAGCTTTTGTCTCAGAGTAAATCTTCTCGGCGTTGCGCTCAACGACAACCTTCACGTCTTCTGTTATGTCATCGCCATTGACTTTCTTGGCCGGAACCGAGAATGTGACCGTGGCCTTATTGGCACCCTGTGCATCGGCAACGACATTAAGGTCGTCGACTGTGGCAGGCGCCAATTGGTCTATTTCCGATATAGAGAAGTTGTCAACAAAAAGATAGAACTTATTCGGATCCGATATTGCGTGGACGGCGATATAGTATGTACCGTCTTCCGATACCGTAAACTCCGCGTTTCTGAGAGTAGTGAATTCCTTGGCAGTCACTTCGGTTGCGGCTATCACCGGGATAGTAAGTTGGGATACCTGTGCCTTTTTACCGGCCAATACTTCCACACGTTCAACATACGATATACCATTGGAAGCGGCATCGACAGATACCTTATACTTCTTACCAGCCTCCAAAGCTACGCCCGGGAACACGAGATAATCGTCAGCTTTATTAGTGGTACTATAACGATAACGCGCCACCATGCTTTTTGTCGTTGAATGCTCTTCTATCGTGAATGTGCTCTTATCATTGTTGGCATCATAGATAGCGGCCTGCGCCCGCTCTTCCTCCGTATCAAATGTGTTTTTGTAAGGTAAATCGGCGGTAAGCTCTGTGATGACAGGCTCAACTATTTCCTTTTCCTCCGCACTGAGTACCACGTCCGAATACCAGTTGAGATAATATACGCGATCCTCTGCCGCATTGAAGAGAACTTCATCCTTGAATGTAATGGTCTTGGCACCGGCATCGTATGTTGCCACCGCATCCTTTATCACGGCTGCCTCTCCTGTCGCGTCAACACCAATGAACCAGCAATCGTATGAGCCATACTGGCCCGCATACTGGAACTTGGCGAACGTGATGTTATTACCATCAATAGTACCCTTCACCCACGCTGAGGGGAAATCTTCCGATATACCCTGCACGTAAACGTCGTTGTCAACGAATGCGACGTTCACTTTTTGGTTATTAACAGGGGTCTCGTCACTATTTGAGACAGATACACAATTCATGTACCATTCGGTAGGTGCGGCACCGGCAGGCAGCGTGACGGGTTCCGTAGAAGGAGCCACATAAGTGGGATCGTATGTCAGAACGGTCTCCGCATCGCCATAACCTCCATTCGAGTTGTCATCATCCCATAACAAACCCATATAATAAGCATCGGCCTCTTCCGTGAAAGCAGCCGTGCCTTCAAGAGTAAGCACGTCACCGTCTACGGTGAACGTGAAAACCGGCGCATATTCATCAGCTGCCTGAATCTTGCCGGCAGTGGTGATAACAGCCCAACGAAGACTTGCTGTCGCGTTGTAATCAGCATCATAATCCAACGGTTGACGGGCAGCCACAGTAATGACATTTCCACTCTTCGCACCTTTCACCCATGCGCCTGTCGTATAGCGCGTGATAGGGTTCTTGATGTAAACATTGTCACCATCCTCAATGACAGTGACTGCACCCGACTGGCTTCCCATAGCCATCTGGTTGTTGGAAGGATAATATGCCGTTCCGGTAGCGGCACGCTGATAGTACTTCGGAGCAACACCCGCAACGTCGGTAATGATACCATGGGCATCGGTGGTTACGGTAACGTTGCCTTCCTGAGTTGTTGTCTTACGCGCCGTCGACTTGTAAGGCTTGCCTGAAGATGCCGAACGATAGCCGCCAAGCGTCCATGTGTTGATAACTTTCCCCTCTATGTTCCGGAAAAAACCGTGCTTTACACTGTTTTTACGTAACACAGAAGAAGACTCTTCCTTAGCGGCCGCGGCTTTTTCCGCCATTGCAGCCTTCATCTCTTTTACCTGTTTTGCTTCCTTTGCCAACGTCTTCATGTCGACAAGCTGCTCCAGCTTATTGGCAGAAGCTGTTTTCTTCTTTGCCAAAGGAAGCTGCGCGAATGTCAACGATGCAACCATCGCGACAACAGCAATAGTAAACATTTTTTTCATTATTGTCTACTTTGGGGATTATCTTGTTTTCTCACCTCACCGGAAGAAATCCCCTTTTATTCCGGCAAAGTGTGTCAGAAGCGTCCTGCCTCTTTATATTCTTATTTCATATTCTTTTCTCTTTCAAACGATATATAAGCCCGCTATCTCACCGATATTTTATGGTTTTCGTCGCCTAACCGCACTATATACAATCCGGCAGCGGGGAGATCCAGTACCGCCGGCCCGTTCACCTTCCCGGCATATATGACATGACCCGATATGCCGAATACCGTAATCGGCAGTTCCTTGTCATCGGTGTCAAGGATGAGTTTCCGGCCGTCTGCCCTGACACTCTTCCGCATGCATACCACATCCCCGACACCCGTTTCTTCCGACGGGAGAGTCGTCACTTTAACCTTGGCAGAGGGCAACGAGCGCATGCCACCAGCACAGCCGGTCACCCGGTAATAATATGTAGAAGACGGTTCCAGCCCTTTAACATCAACCCTATCCGTAGCGTATGTGAGCTCCAAGGTATATCCGCCGGCCACATTCTCGTCTCCTCCCCATTCCACGATTATGTCGTCAAGCGCCAACGAGCCTTTTGTCTGTAAGTCATAGGTGATGCTCACCGCTCTCGTACCACTTGGGATCGAGTCTATTCGTGTGACCGAGCCACCCGCCGCATTGACTACCGGAAGCGAGGCCACGTCTTTCCACGCACCCTTTTCGTTGCAGGCGCTTACTATAATCCGGTTGTCTGCCGTAGCTTGCACGCCCCTGTGCCAGAAAGTCAGCGAGCGTACATCGGCCGAATATACCGGCGACTCAATATATCCGTCACGGGCAAAGCGCAGCGACGGCACCGCCTCGCCCGAATATGCCGTGTTGGCATAAGACAGCGTGGAGTTTGTCTTCCACCCCGCCGGCAGGTTTCTCACACCGTCCGCAAAGTCAACCGTGTCGCGGAAAGGCTCACCAAGCGTGATTTCAAATATGTCTATGAGATACCCCGTGGCGTCCGCCATCATTTCCCAACGTGCCTCAAACGATTTGTCTGTCACTTTCTCGGCCGGCAATGACTTTGGCGACAGGTATTCGAACGTGGCTTCCGACGTGGTTACAATTATCTCGTTCGAGGCTTCGCTCCTGCCTCCTTCGCCCACGGCATAGACCACATAGTAGTAGGTCGTTTCAGGACTTAGTCCTGTCACCGCGGTCGCTCGCGCTCCGTCCGCATCGCGCATGTTGTATCCGTCCACATAAACAGTCATCTCCCTGCCACCGGGTGTGGTCTGCTTTGTGTATACCGATATCTTATATGACGATGCCACAGGCGACGGTTCCCAGTTGGCCGTAAACGAAACGGCCGTAATATCAGTGGCGCCGAGTGCCTTGACGGGATCGGGCAATTCAACACCGCCGGCCACGGCAAACCTTATCACTCCGCCGGTCTCGGTGATGCCGGTTATCGGCAGATTTAGCCGTGTTCCGTTCCAAGCGCGCATCGACGGATTGGTGTCGTCGGTGAAAGACGCCACATTGCCGGTGCCTGGAAAGGCATCGCCCGCCCGCGTATATTCGGTCGGCCTGCCATCGGCCTCTTCGAGGTCCACATACTGATGGGAGGCGTTGTTGTTCACTGTGTTTTGAGCCCACACATATTCATCAAAATCCACGTGCCACACGAGCATTCCATGGCCGGGTATATATTTGTCCCACCCTTCCTGCTGACGGTTTTCGAGCAGGAAAAACTCGTTTTCGTCGGCCGTTGGGATGATGCAGGCTTTGTTACGGCTTATGGCTTCCATTGTCATATTGGCCGGACGGTCGATAACCTGCGGCGAAATCCACCCGAGAGCGTAACGCTCGTACACCGAATAGAGCGGCGGCGTGCGGCCGTCGTTATTGTATGGCCCGTAGTCGAGCACCGACCATGCTCCCGGGGTGAAAGCGCCCGTATAGCTCGTGGCATAAAGGTCGGGCAGCCCCATGACATGGGAGAACTCGTGAATGAACGTACCAACGCCGTCGGGGCGCGAGCCTTCCCACTCATTGCTGCATGCATACCGGTCGAGTCTCACACCGTCGAATATGCAAGGAGTGTTCGTGGCCGATGTTACATTCCACGAATGCGGCCACACGGAACTGGGGCTTCCGCCACTGGCCTCACCCCTGCCGGCATAGAATACGAACACATTATCTATATACCCGTCTCCGTCACGGTCGTATTCAGAGAAGTCTACCGTAGGGTCGAGTTGCCGGCATGCCTCTATTGCCATCTGCTCCGGATTACTGTCGTTGCCGTTATAGTCGTTTCCGCCATAGTAGCTCATGTTCTGCGACAGCGTTACAGGACCGTAGACATCAAACTGCGGACGGAACTGATTGACGGAAGACTCCCGGAAGTACTCTGCCGCACAGCCTGTGCCGCCATAGTCAGAAAAGCCGTCTTCATTAAGCATGCGGTTGAAATAGTCGTAAGGATCAGACAGATTGAACTTCACATCCTTATACTCCACGAGCACCACAAGACCTTTCTGCTCTCCTTTCGACGGGAAGCCTGTCTCGAAAAGTCCCACATTACGACGAGGGGCGAGAGCCGCACGGCGACGCACGTCACGGTTTTCAAGAGCTGTCATGACTGCCGGAAGATCCACCTTGGCAAGATAATCACGAGCCTCGGCCGAACGCATGCCGACAGGACGTGCCTGTATGTCCGAACGCACGATATTGCCATGGTCATCAGCGGAGGCATAGTAAAAAATGTTTTCTTTATTTACAATCAGATAACCGTCTTCGGTGAGATAATGGTGCGAACGCTCGTCGCCGACGATGCGAACTTTCAACTCCGTTCCGTCGGCCTGACGCATGGTGACAAGCCCCGGCTTGGCCGGAATGGCAAACGCTCCGACACAAGCGGACAGAGCGACAGACGTTATCAATATGAATCGTTTCAAGCTTTTCATTTGTTCATTTTATCACAATCAGCAATACTTCAATTACTTTTTAACGGAATAACCGCTCAATTATCGACATTTTGGTATCACCATGTGCAAAGATATGTTTTTTATATAAATTTTTACTAATTACCTCCCCGATTTTAAGATTTTTTTACATAAAGATTAAATAAAGGCTTTATCACATGACATAAATCAATCCGAATACCATCTTTTCATGTCATTATGTCAAAACAGACAAAAACGACCAATGATGACCGTCATTATCGAAACAATGCTACATGAATGGCTGTCAGATGACATTTCGATGCGCAAAGATACCAACGGCAAGAGATCTCAGGCCGGTTTATCCGGCAAAACGGGTAGCTATCAATAATATTGACAAAAGCCCGTTTATATTTCGATTATTTAAAAATCAAAATCCCACGGCCGAAAATAAGCGAATTATGAGCCGTTTCACATAAGTACCTGTATCTCAACCCAATACGCTTACCGCACCCACTTCCACTATCAAACCTACGCCACATACCATGAATATTTTTTTCATTCAGCGTCCCGTTGCGTTGCGTTTAGCGTCTGAACGGAAGCCAACGGGACGCTAAACGCATCGCAACCGGCATCCAATCGCGCTCCAACGGGTGTCCCGTCGCAAAAAAAGCCGCTTTTCGCCAAACGGCGAAAAGCGGCATATCGCATTGCATATAGCAGTGTGTATCGTATTCGTTTTCTATTTCAACAGAAAACAAAGTGTTAATTCCATGACTTTTTCATTACAGTAATACATCGGTAACAAAGTCATTTACAACATATTTTCACTTTTTAAGTGTCACGCCCATCAGTCCTATCACGACATCGCACGATAGAGTACGCACGGTTATGGACTCCAGTTTCTTTTCGGGATTGAGAGGCATGTTGAGCATTTGGGCGGCTCCGCCGGGAATGGGACGGCCGTAGACGCCGGTTATTCCAAGCTCGCGGCCGAGGTCACGGCTCACCTTACCGTTGCCGAGGCACACACGGTAAGGACGGGAAGAGGCCAGACAGAATGCCTTTCCGTCTTCAAAATAGTCTTGCTCTATGGGGCACCAGTTGTCGGGATTGACAAGTCTGAGAGTGTCTGACGTACCGTCTTTGTATCTCACCACGACGATGCCATTGTCTATACGGCTCTGCATGTGGTTTGTAGAGCCGGCCATGAGAAGGCAGGCGGCAGACGCCTTTCCTGAAAGGGGCACGGTGACACTGTCTGGATAGTTATCCCACAAAGAGGTATAGACGATATTGCGGCCTTCTTTCATCGTGCGGAAAGGTACTCCCGCCACGGTAAACATGTCGTTCTTGACAAGCGTGCGGAACACAGAGTCGTTTATCTCGGCGGTCAAAGTGGGGTGACACCACTCGCCGATACCCTGCACCGGTATCTGCAACGTGGTGTAAGGAGAGCGAGGAGAAAGGTATTCATTCTTGTAAATATCGGCCACATTGGCGTTCATGACCTTGTCCATCTTCACAGGAACATAGCGTCCGGCGGTCGGTTCGTCGAGTCCGAGCTCGCGCGCAGACGGCCTCACGACCGCAGCACGCACGGCCCTGCGTCCGGAGATGACCTCGGGACGCTCCACGGTTATCACCTGATGAGCCTCGGCCGAGCCTTCGATGTCACGAAAACGGCCGTTTGCCAGATTTTGACGCACCACGATCTTGAGCGGTTGGGCAAAGTTCTGTGTAATATCATACACGTCTTTATTACCCACACGCTTATACTTATATGTCATATAAGGAGTGGACACAGAGGCGCTGTCCCACGATGACGGGAAACCGGGACGGACAACGCAACGGCCGTTCAGGGCATCGGGAACGATACCGAAAAGTCCTTGCAACAGCGTGCGCGACGATATTCCGATACAGTCTCCGAAGTCGCGGTAACACTCGCCGCGGGCGGCATCATAGAAACTGAGCTGTCCGAAATTACCGGGGCTGTCGCTCAGATACATCTGATCCATAATGTTCGCTTTCATGAGGGCAAAACCGTCATCGGCACGTCCGGCCTCGAAATATGCAAGGGCGGTGTGCATCACCTCAGCGGCAGCAACATTGTTGATACTCCACGAATAGGGGTGCCAGTTGGATGTGGATATGGTTGAGCCATACTCGGCGTCTTTCGTGGCGACGGTGATGTGTGGTATCTCGTTATCCACATACTCTGTCGCCTGATAGAACTGCTCGGGCGAACCTGCGCCACAGTCTATCGGTGTATAAACAGACCACAGGGCTGCGCTCTCATGCTTGCGCTTCAAACCGAGAGATTCCTCAAACTCGGCCCAGTGGCCGCGGTCGTTAAGCCACAGACGGGCATTCATGGCTTTCAATATGCGGGCGGCCTCGGCACGATATGGGGCGGCATCCTCACCTATAATCTCGGCTATGCGGGCGGCGAGAAGATTGCTGCGGTAGTTATAAGCCGACGAGTGGGTCACTGCTCCGCCGCTGTAATATAGGGCGTCGCTCGCCCAGATACAGCAGTAGGCATCGTAAAGGCCGTCGCCGTCGGGGTCGTAATTGCGCTTCTCCCATGCCAGATGCGACTTGATTACGGGCCACATCTTGCGCATATATACAGTGTCGGCGTTGTAGCAGAAATGCCACATCAGCTCGTCCATGTAGTTGAGGTTCATGTCGTAGTGGTGCATCTGGTTGTCTCGCTCGGGATTACGGCAGATGTATCCGTTGCTGTACATCTGTGTACCCCACTTCTTCTCGGCACGGGCCATGTTCATCTTCGGATCCATAGACGGGTGAGGAATGGTTGGCTCAACCTTTGTCACCTGGCTCTTGGCGTATGCGTCGAAGTGAGAGCGGGCACGGTCGTTCCATCCGAGCACGTCGCCCAGATAACCGGCACGCCAGCCGGCCAGCGGCATGCGCCAGCCAATACAACCGTGCAGCCATGTCTGTCCGTCCCAATCGCCGTCGGCAGCCACCACGAGAGCACCTCCGAGGGTATTTATATAGGGATCGGGCGTGCTGAAAACAACACGGGCAGCAAGCGTCTTGAAATAGTCGCGGGTAGCATCGAAACGCTTTGCCGCCTGCCGGCTGTCGGTATTCTTTATGGCTGAACCGGACACGGCGAAGTAGCTCGTGGCACTCACCGCCTTGCCATCGGCGGCAGTCCATTCGGATGTAGTCAGCCCCGCGTCGCCGGCGGCCGACTCGAAGCATCCGGGTTTGTCCGCTCCGATGTCTCCGTTACGGTGTAACTTCGGATTGGCGATATTGCACACAAGAGCCTTTACCGAAAGAGGCGACTTGAAGTTGTCGGCTCTGAATTTCCAGATAGCGCCCTCCTCGTCTGTCAAAGCCACCACTTCCACATACAGCCGGCCGTCACCCCATGACTTATCGGCAAGCACATAGCGGCGTGTGCCGTCCGAATAGCGTGCCTCACAATAGTTGGTGGAATCGAGTTGGAGCTCTCGGCCTTCATATACCGCACGGAAACGGATATTACGATAATCACGTTTCTTGTATATGGCAAATATAGGACGGTCGCTCGTCTCTATGCGATAGTCAGTATATCCTCCATAGAGCGCACGGCTGTAACGGTTTATTCCGTTCACGCAAACGAAGTCGTTGCCGTCCGGTTGATACCTGAGCACCCGCTCCGCTCCGCGCCTTGCCTCATTATACGAACGCGACTCGATAAAATCTCCCACCGTTTTCTGTGCCATAGAAGGGGCACAAAGCAATAGCGTCAAACCGACATTGATTTGTTTTAATACCGATAGTTTCATTGTTTTGTATTATAGTTTGTCGTTCAATAATTATAGTTTGTTTCGTTCAATAATTATAGTTTGTTTCATTTACGTACTGGACTTTCTTGATTTGATAATTAAACTTATCCTGCCCTACCGTTAAATATGTTTTATCCGACAGCCCAACCTTGCTTGTACATGAACCACTGTCTGCATATTATGCTCTCACAGTGCGTTTGTGTATATGGTATAAACGCCTGTTCATCATTTAAAGACAGCTTATTCTGTATTTACGGATAGCCTGTCAACACCTACTGATTATCCGTTCGGACCGTCACGGAATGCCTGCTTATGATTTGCGGATGACCCGTTGGTTTATCCGTTAACTCCAATCCGGCTTCCATTAACGAAAGCACATATTTACAATTGCCCGTATACCCCCGGCAACCGCAATAAGACAGGCTGCAAGTCGTAGATGCAAATTTAGCCATTATTTACGAGAAACACGAATTATTATAATAAAAAAACCTATTGTCATCCCGACAATAGGTTTCTAAAAACAAACTACTTAAAAACTAATCTACTAAAACAAATCAAAAATATCTTGTATATGTATCATCTTATCACATTGATATTTATAATCTTCTTACATTGCAAAGGTATGTACTTTATTATTCCTTACAAAACAAAATCGGTAAAATTTTATACTTATAAGTGTATAAAATACAAATAAAGGCCGATGAAATCATCGGCCTTTATCATTTTGCTATCTATGGTTTGCAATATCACATCATTCCGCCCATTCCGGGAGCGCCACCCATAGGCATTGCCGCCTTATCCTCTGGTTTGTCTACTATAAGGCATTCCGTGGTAAGGAAAAGGCCCGCGATAGAAGCTGCGTTCTCCAAAGCCACACGTGCTACCTTTGCAGGGTCTATGACACCGGCCTTGCGCATATCCTCATAGACATCCGTACGGGCGTTATATCCGTAATCACCCTCGCCTTCGCGGACTTTCTGCACAACCACGGCACCTTCACCGCCGGCGTTGGTTACTATCTGACGGAGAGGCTCCTCGATGGCACGCTCAACAATGTCGATACCGGTCTGCTCATCGGCATTGACACCTTTGACATCCTTCAATGTTGAAAGAGCACGGATATAAGTTGTGCCTCCACCGGCAACAACACCCTCTTCAATGGCCGCACGTGTTGCGCATAAAGCGTCATCGACACGGTCTTTCTTCTCTTTCATTTCCACTTCGCTGTTGGCTCCGACATAAAGAACAGCCACACCACCTGCCATCTTGGCCAAACGCTCCTGCAACTTCTCCTTGTCATAAGAGCTTGTCGTGTTGCTTATCTCATTCTTTATCTGTGCCACACGGTCTGCGATAGCTTGTTTTTCGCCTGCACCATTCACGATAGTGGTGTTGTCTTTCGTCACAACCACCTTGTCGCAAGTACCAAGCATCTCGAGAGTTGCCTGCTCAAGTTTCAGTCCTTTCTCCTCGCTTATCACAGTTCCGCCTGTCAACACGGCTATATCCTCAAGCATTGCCTTACGGCGATCGCCAAATCCTGGAGCCTTGACAGCGCATATTTTGAGACCGCCGCGCAAACGATTGACAACAAGAGTGGTAAGCGCCTCAGAGTCCACATCCTCTGCCACCACGAGAAGAGGACGTCCGCTCTCTGCCGCAGGCTGAAGAACAGGAAGAAAATCTTTGATATTGCTTATCTTCTTGTCATAGATGAGGATGTAAGGATTGTCCATCACGCACTCCATCTTATCGGCATCGGTCATGAAATAGCTGCTCAGATAACCTCGATCGAACTGCATTCCCTCCACCACATTAATATATGTGTCGCGGCTCTTGCTCTCTTCGATCGTGATAACACCGTCCTTGCTGACCTTACGCATAGCGTCGGCGATGAGTTTTCCTATCTCGGGATCGTTGTTTGCTGATATAGTAGCCACCTGCTCTATCTTATCGTAGTTGTCGTCCACTTTCTCAGCATTGCCTTTGATGTATTCCACTACGGCGGCAACAGCCTTGTCTATACCGCGCTTGAGATCCATGGGGTTAGCTCCGGCCGTCACATTCTTCAAACCGACATTGATAATACTCTGTGCCAATATTGTGGCTGTGGTCGTTCCGTCACCGGCATCATCGCCGGTCTTGCTTGCCACGCTCTTGACAAGCTGTGCACCGGTATTCTCGAAATGGTCTTCAAGCTCCACTTCCTTTGCTACCGTCACACCGTCTTTTGTTATCTGTGGAGCACCGAACTTCTTTTCGATAATCACATTGCGGCCTTTCGGGCCGAGCGTAACTTTCACTGCATTAGCCAACTGATCTACACCCTGCTTCAATAAATCGCGGGCATCCATATTGAATTTTATATCTTTTGCCATGGTTATTGTTTATTATTTAAATAGTATTCTCTATTTATTTTCTGAAAATATGATGAATTATCGGATATCATGACAAGAACTATTTGTCATAAAGACAACATCTTTTCACCATCCGGACAATTCAATCTAAACATTATATATTATATTCCTTTTAATCCTGATTTATAGTCTACATGTCAGGAATATCTCACCCTATCACCGCGAGCACATCACTCTGGCGCATCATAAGGTACTTTTCGCCCTCAAATTCAAGTTCTGTACCTGAATATTTTCCATAAAGCACCTCGTCGCCCTCTTTGAGAACCATCTCTTCATCCTTTGTCCCCTTGCCTGTCGCAACGATTTTACCGTGCAACGGTTTCTCTTTTGCCGTGTCGGGAATAATAATACCGCCAACTTTCTCTTCTGCCGGCGCAGGAAGCACCAATACTCTGTCTGCTAATGGTTTAATGTTCATAATTCTAATGTATTTATTGTTTTATTTTAAACTATTAATTTCTATTCATTTATCCTATTTCATCGTGTATTATGCCAAAACCATGCCAAACGCATTATCTGCCAAAGTGGCAGACGTTTCTTATCCGATACAACAAATAATGGTATCGTTCTTTCAATTTCATCTTAAAATCGAAACAGGCATATACATCTTCGAAATTGTCTATTATCATTTTCCGTTTATTACGATGCCTGCTCATATTCTCATATAACAATCTTGCGGCACGCCAAGCGAACAATTCGTGGTACTTTCCACCGCTGTACTCATCAAGACCGGACAACATGTCAAACTCCGACCGCCAGCCTTTCATCAGATTTTCTACACTTGCCCGCTTAACCCTTGCCGTCCATGAGTTACCTGTAGTGAAATATCTGTACACAGCCGTACGGTCAATCAGATAATAAATACCTCCGTTTATCAGCGCAAATGTCTGCAACGGGAAATCACCCACATGGCAAGTAAGGCAACACTCCGGGTAATTATCTATAAGACTCTTGCGAAACATGAACGTGGCAGTACGGGCAAAACCACCGCCTATACGCATCACATCCTCCGTGGAAGCTATCCCGCTCTCACTATATCGGCCTTGTTCGTCACATAATCCGTTTTCTGATAGTTGATAGGCATTTGTAACACACATGGCTATTTCCGGATTACCTTCCAATACATCCACTTGCTTTTGAAGCTTCAAAGGGTCTGTCCAGTAGTCATCTCCCTCACAAAGAGCTATGTATTTGCCCCTTGCCGACATTCTGTTCCATATTCCGTTATAACGTGTGTCTTTCCCGTCTATAATAATATGTGAAACATTTCTGTCGCGTACATATAGCCTTATCTTGTCCTGATGCGCAAAAGCATATTCCTTACATATTTCCGCTGTCCCGTCCGTTGAGCCGTCATCACCTATCACTATCTCATAATCGAAATTCACATCCTGCATAAGTATTGCATCTATACATTGACGTATGAACTCCTTGTGCTGATAAGTAGTCACTACTACCGATACCAACGGATGCATACTGTTCACCGGTTTCTTGTCGCCAAGATACTCAACCTGCATTCGAAAACGATTATATAATTCCTTTATAAACATAAATTCCGTATGTCTTAATCTTTCATTTGATTTACAATGTACCTATAACGGCTTTCCGTTGATATTATACGGCCATCATCGTCAACGACACGAACACTACCGTTCTTTACCGCCGTCTTCCACATCGTGGCCTTAGGATATTTCCGCTGATGGTCAAGCAGATAAGGAACAGGCAGGAAACCTTCTGTAAAAACCTTCTCAAAACCTTCCGGAGTATATAAGTTCGGTATATTGTCTTCCAGTATACAAATAGCGGTTTTGCACTCCTCATACAGTTCTTCTGCCCGTTCAAGTGTCTCCATATGGTGTTTCATGTCCGGTACGAGTCCCTTAATCCGGGCTTGCCTATACTCCCTCAGGGCAGACAACGTTATCTGTATACTTTCCTTTATAACAGGAGGTGTTGCCAGCCTGACTGCCTCGCAGTAATTCACCACATGCACAATTTGCGGACTGTCACTATTATCCGGTTCCAAATCATCCATCAGACAAGTGACGGCGGCAAGCTGTATTTTAGCCTCTTCCAAATCAGGAGAGAAATAATCAAGCCCCGCACGCGACTGAAGACTGAAACGAAAGTTCCCGTCTTCCAACTCACGCACAAGCCGTATCAGTGTCCGCCCCTTTGCCAAATCCTGTATACCGATTGTATATTTCGGCGTATTCAACATATTCTGCAAAATAAGATGACGCACCCCAAGCCTCTTACATGCTTTTGCCGCAAGATAACCTGATATAATGTAACTAACATCGTCGCATCCACGGAACGCGAAATGATGAGGGACATTAGGTTCGACAGGCTTACCTGTGGTTACGATATAACCAATAGCATCAAAATGCTCTTTCAAATTTTCAAGCAGAGTATTACTTCCGCGCCCATCCAATTCATTAAACCACCAAAAAGACAGAGCATGCCATGAAATATTAAGAGAACGCTCATGTATGCGTGCCAGTTCAGGAACATTCTTTGTCCCTGAATATGTTCGTGTAAGCATCGGACGTGCGTTTTCTCTTATCACCCGATATTCGATTTCCGAATTTACCGGTATTCCGCCGCCGTTTGACAGTCCTTCCCAATTTTCTCCAAAATGAGATTGTGTCAACTGCGAGCTGCCTATCGACAAAACATCAAGCAATCCGGATGCCGCAAGTTCCTCACACCATGAATTGTATTCTTTCAATGCCTCCTCACGATTTACATTATAAGGCCCGGAATGTGTTCTTATTATAGGTAATGTATGCTTGGCTGTCGCATAATCAAGGCGGGCGAGATATGAGTCATCATCTTTGCCACATTGCGCATAGCCGAAATGATCAGGAGAGACAATATGCCTATATCTCTCCGACTCAATCAATTCCTTGGCAAAATTCCATCGCATCCTATCATACTCGTCATCCTGAGAGACTGATACTGGTATACGTTCCTGTGGCACACCAAGCATAGTCAACGACCGTACAGGCGGCTCGTCTCCACGAAATACAAGAACAGAACCTCCTGTTTTCCCCGACACCATATCGCAAGTATCCGGTAATCCGGCGAAATGAATGCCTTTCAGCCTGCCTCCGTCTTTTGAGAACATCTTGTCACCCAACAGCCGTTCGTATAAAGAAAGAAACAATTCACAACCTTTCTGCGGGTCAAGTCTGTAACTAAAGCCGAGACGTGTTATCCCGTTCTCCCCTATCCAACGCTTTACCAGACCATAATTGTTAAGACGGGTCAGGTTTTCCAACGCTCCATTCACGTCATCGCCGGCAATACATACCTTGTAACCACAATCTCTCAAAAGATTGGCGATTGTGAATATCCCCATTGTGTGTACATCAACCAATGGCTTTATTAATCCATAAACCTCCGATGTGTCCATTCTGTTAACCTTGAAAAAGTTTTATTATTTCGTCTTTCGACATTCCGGAAAGGTTCAAATTGTCAAGCGTACGCCCTTTTTCACGAAAATCAATGTCAAGCAAAGAAGATGTCAATACTATCAGCGAGTCCATCAAAGGGGTGTCCACGCCTACCAAACGGGCAAGCTCGCTCATCGGCAAAAGACCGGTAGGAATGTCTTCCGTCAATTGACGCGTAAATATAGTTCCCGGCCCGAGAATATCGTTATAAGCAGGATTGTTCCTGAACCGCTCTTTCAATGTACACCCTTCGGTTTCCGGATACGCATACCTTATCCATTCAAAAACAGGCATAAGCCTTATACCATACGCTCTGCCGATACGTAACCGCTCTTTATCAAGTTTCTCGATAAAAGCCGCAACTTCATCGGTTATATCACGATAGAAATAAAACTTATCGTTACGCTCGATGGTAGCCACATTAAAAATAACTATCGACGGATGAAATATAGCTCCTATATTCTCCAAACCTGTATGGATAAAGTTCACAGCAGGAATAAACCCAGGGAACAAATCACCGAACCAACTTATTATAGTTTCGGTTTCCAACGGAGTACGGCCAGTCAACGGCACATTGTCTTTTACTCCTATCACTTTCACCACCCCGTCCCTGACCTTACGACACGCATATAATAAAGTCTGCGCCTCGGCTATCATGACATTGAGTTCTTTCCGTTGTGCCAACACTCCGTTCAGTTCAACTATTCCCAGCGTTCTTCCCGGATTGAGGATAATTGCCTGCCCGTTACGGAGAAATGGCAACATCAGATTTGCTATTTCCCTATGTGCGGTAGAAGTTGTGACAATCATTATCAAATCGGCAAAACACACAGCCTTTTCAATACTGTCCGTTATAATTTCCACCACCCCTACGGCATTCAATACCCCTTCGAGTCTTATTATGTTATCCGGTATATCAGGTTTCCTTCGTCCGTAAAGGCATACCGGCAATCCCATGGCAGCACAATATCCCGCTACCGCCTGTCCTCCGTTGCCTGTTCCGATAACAGTAATCTTCCGCATAGCACCGCTCTTCACTTAAAACAAACCATGTATCATCATATCTTCACCGATTGATGATATAACCTTAATGTGCGAATCCACAAAAAACTGTTTGTCATCAAGCTCTTTCGCCGTGTTAGCCGTTATGAGGTAACCCGCAGGGCGGTCACCGCTTGTCTTGACATGTTCTATCTTCATCCCTGCTGTCTTATATTGGAAATAATCATCTATCACACCAGTATCTTTCAACATGTCGAAACCTTCCAGATGATCAAACACTCCTGGGGTACAATATATATAAACCATCTTGGCATATTCGACTTGCTTTGAAGGATTCACGGAGGGTGTCTCTCCCAGTATCAGACTCACATATTCCGCCATTATGTCAACCCCTGTCAACCTGTGGATCAAACTGTACTTCGAGCCGCCTCCCATTCTTGCGCTGAACTCGATTACACTCATACCCTCTTCACCGTCTATCAACTGTACCAACAGCGGGGCGTTAACTATGCCGAAAGCAGCCGATATACAGTCTGCTATTCTTTCCAACTCACGTTGCTTTGCCAAATCAACCACCGGATATATGCTTGCGAGAATAGTGAAAGACGATCTCTTCGGTATTTTCACGGACTTGGTGGCAGACAGGAATATCGCTTTCCCGTCTTTAATATAAAAATCAGCGGAAATCTCATCTCCTTTTTTGTATTCTTCCACAACGGCTGTGCAAGTGCGGCTCGCCTTTATGGCATTCTCGATACATAAAGCCAGTTGCTCTTCTTCATCCACAAGACTGACACCTTTCGAAGAATTACAGTCAACCGGCTTTACAACCAGCGGAAAAGTGAAATTTTCCAATATACCAACATCCTGTTTGTCGATAATAGCATATCGGGCCGTCGGAATTCCATTGTCCGCCAGTATCTTCTTCATATACGACTTGTTGGTCACATTAAGTCCCAGACGATGAGACAGGTAACACGGCAGCCCCAACTGCTCTGAAACATTTGCCACGGTGAGCAGAGCCTGATCGGTGCAAGCCGTACAAACAAGCCCCACCCTTTCCGCGACAGCTATGGCTTTCACCCGCTCCACATCAAGAGTGCTCGCCACTATATGTTTATCCGCATAATCACGGGCTGGCGGATTTTCAAAATAGTCTATCAGTACGACCGTATGCCCGCGACGTTTCAATTCGCATATCAGAGCAATCTGATCGGCCCCTCCGGCCAACACAAGTATTTTCATATTTCTATCAGTGATAATATTCTTTCCACATCCTCACCGCCCAGCTCATGGTGCATCGGCAGGCATATCACGCTGTCGGCCATGCGGTGGGCCTCGGGAAGATTCGACAGTGCAGCAGAAGGAAGGCCGCGATAGGTAGAGAACGTGCTTATGAGCGGATAGAAATACCGTCGGCCGAACACTCCGGCATCGCGCATTTTGAAATACAGCTCATCACGTGACATGCCGTATTCGCTCTCGTCCACAAATACAGGGAAGTACGAATAATTATGCCTTACGCCTGGCTTGTCGTTGAAAAACCTTAGGCCGGCAACGTCTTTCAACCTCTCACGGTATTGCAAAGCCACATTCCGGCGTGCCGCTATCGCCCTGTCCACCTGTTTCAAGTTCAGCAATCCGTAGGCCGAGCGTATCTCGTCCATCTTGCTGTTTATCCCGGGAGCCACCACTTCCGTCTCACTGGCAAATCCGAAATTTTTAAGATAATCGATACGTTTTTTTGTCTCGGCGTCTCTCACCACCAGCGCTCCCCCCTCAATGGTATTGAAAACCTTGGTGGCATGAAAGCTGAGCGTCGACATGTCGCCGGCGTTCAGCACGCTCACCCCGTCTTTCTCCACACCGAAAGCATGAGCCGCATCGTATATGACACGAAGTCCATACTTATCGGCTATGCTCTGTATGGCATCGGTATCGCATGGCGTACCATACACATGTACCGGCATTATGGCCGTTGTCTTCGGTGAAATGGCGGCCTCTATCCGCTCCGGATCAATATTTCCCGTCGTCGGGTCTATGTCCACGAACACAGGCTTGATACCGTTCCACCAAAGAGAATGGCTCGTGGCCACGAAACTGTAAGGAGAGGTTATCACCTCGCCCGTGACCCGCATGGCCTGCAATGCCGTAATGAGCGGAAGCGTACCATTGGTGAAGAGACTTACATAGGGTACTTTGAGATACTCGCACAACGCGCTTTCAAGACGCTTGTGGAAAGCGCCGTTGTTGGTTATCCACTTACTTTCCCAAATCTCTTTCAATGACTCGCTGAAACTTTCCAACTCCGGCAGAAGCGGCGATGTCACGGTTATCTTCTTGTTGTCCATGGCCTGTTTTTTATTTCCGTTATTTGACGGCTGTGCCGTTTATCTTCAAGTTCTTCACCACGCAGTTTTCTATCACAGTCTTGTCAAAGGCATTCTTCTTGTCCTGCACGTCGCAGTTCTCGAACGTGAAATCCGTAAGGCGGTATTTGTCCGACTTGCCCACGTCGAAGAAGTTCTTGCAGTCCATCTTTATATTGCGCAATGTTATGTTGTTGCATGTGGAGAGAGGCATGTCGTCACGCTGTTCGGGCTTGAAGAACTGTGTCCACGGACGCACCACGAGGAAGCTGTTGCAGTCTCCCGTGAGGTCTTCCACCGTCACGTACTCATAATGCTGAGGCGTGTCAGGACGCATTTTGAGCCACAGCACACGGTTTGCCTGAGTCACGGTACACCGGCGCAGGATTACATTACGGTCGTGCAGGCTCTCGCTGCCGAGAGTGAGGCATCCGTGCACCTTGCCGTATGTACAGTCCTGGATGATGATGTTCGAGCACGGACCGTTGTTCGGATCTTTGTCCGCCCAAGTTCCCTTGCCGCCTTTGAGCACCACCGCGTCATCGCACACGCTCATGTAGCATCCGTGTATGAGTACGTTCTTGCACACGTCGAGGTCTATCGCGTCGGAGCTGGGGGCACCGCGCTTCGGGTCTACCGGTGTCACTCCGCTGTTGGGCGCATAAATATAGCAGCCGAGATAGCGCACATACTCGCTCTTATACAAGTGGTTTGTCCAGAAAGGGCTGTTGATGAGGCGCACATCCTGCACGGTGACGTTCTTGCTGTTTGATATGTATACCAGCCTGGGGCGCATGGCTTCGAGGTTGGTACACTGACGGTTATACTGGCGGCGTATCCAGAACTCCTCCCAATAATTGCGGCCGTTACCGTTGACAGTTCCTTTTCCCGCTATCGTGAAACCGTCCACACCGTCGGCGTTCACCAACGCGGCGAAATACTTGAGTGTCTGGCCCTCCATGCGGGTGGTAAGCAGTTTGAAGTCGCGTATGCGGTCGCTGCCTTTCAGTGTGCCGCCCTCTTCGACATAGAGGTGCGTGCCCTGCTTGAAGAACACCGAACCGGAAAGGAATGTTCCTTTCGGTATCACCACCACGCCGCCACCGGCCGCTGCCGCCTTGTCTATCACGGCCTGTATCTGCTCCGTCTGCACTATCGTAGAGTCATTCTTCACTCCATAGTCGGTGATGACATACTTACGGCCGAGCGTCTCCACGTCAACTTTCGACGTGTCACTGAACCACTCGGGAACAGGTGTACCGTCAGGGAAAAGTTCGACTTTCTTTTTCTTCGCGAACGATGCCGTGCAAATCACTGCGAGCGACAACGTGACAATCATTCTGATATTCATTTTCCTTAATACTGTTTTGTTGATTAGTTTACTGACCGCAAAGATAATATTTTTTTCCTAATAAAGGACAACCGGCACACCGATAATTTCTTTTCAAAACGACAAAGCGCATGAAGCGTCAAAATAAAATGAAAATCACGGACATACGGAAAAGAACAAGTCTCCGGCAGAAACACATGGGAATACAACACACCGGACAAAGCTCTCCATCATAAAAAAGCCGTTCTTCCATGAATCCGCAAAACACCTTACGCACTATCATGAAAGATATCAAAAAAATCCGACAAAAAGCCTTGCAAAACTCACCCGTTTTGAAAAAACTACCGCCCGACCCGATTTTCCCGAAACATCACACTCCCCTCACAACAGCCTGAATATCAATACAATACACCAAACCTCGCCCAAACCTGCACTCCTGGCATCGGTTGCCGGGCACTATTTTCTTGCAACGGGATACCCGTTGGAGTCCATTCAGCGGCATATCGCGAGGTAACGGGTATCCCGTTGCAAGACAACGAGCGGCCGAATGCAACCCAACGGGTGTCTAAACGTGACATCACCCCATGCCACCGCCCCTTGAGCCACATCGCATATAGCGCATTGTATATCGCGTTCACGTTCTATTTCGTCCAAAAACAAAACGTTAAATTTATGACATTATTTTTACATTTGCCATACCTTTCAACACGGTCACAATTCCCATTGTCATAATAATTCAAAATAATTTCGTTTATTACGGTGATTATTCGTATCTTTGCAAGATAAAGCATGTGCCCGACACCGGCCGGCGACAGCGAACGAGACGGATTGACCGGAGACACGCTCCTTTCGCCATATCCGCGTTATATTTGCTAAAATCGTAATTTATCTATAAATATATCATTATGAAAGATTTCATCAAGTACACACTGGCCACCGTTACCGGTTTAGCCCTATCCGTCTCGCTGATGACCGCCATCTGCATTTTCTCACTGATAGGCATGGCTCTATCCGGAAGCGCTACAATGGCAGTGAAAGACAACTCCGTGTTTGTACTCTCCCTGTCGGGAATCCTACAAGAAAGAGCGAAAGACGACCCGATGAGCATTATCATGGGCAGCGCAGGAGAAAGCCTCGGGCTTGACAACATACTTGAAGCAATAGAAAAGGCCAAAGAAAACAATGACATTAAAGGAATATACATCGAGGCCGGCATGTTCGCCCCCGACGCTCCCGCTTCGGCACAGGCAATACGCAACAAGTTGAGCGACTTCCGAAAGAGCGGCAAGTGGATCGTGGCATATGGAGACAGCTATACCCAAAACGCATACTATATATGCTCTGTGGCAGACAAGGTATTTCTGAACCCGCAGGGAATGATAGACTGGCACGGCCTGGCGTCACAGCCTTACTTTCTGAAAGACATGCTCGCGAAGTTCGGAGTAAAGGTGCAGCTGTCTAAAGTAGGCAAATACAAAAGCGCCCCCGAAATGCTCACGGCCGACGGCATGAGCGAGCCTAACAGAGAACAGGTGACCGCATACCTGCAAGGCACATGGAACTCAATGGTGAAAGACGTGAGCGCCAGCCGCAGGGTCTCAACGGAAAAACTCAACGAATATGCCGACAACCTCATCATGACGGCCGAGCCGGAGAGTTACATATCCATGAGACTCGTAGACAAACTTATGTACACGGACGAGGTCAAAGTCGAGATAAAAAAACTGCTCGGCATCGACAATGATGAGACTATAAACCAGCTGTCACTCGGCGACATGGCAAACGTGGAACGCAAAAACAGCGACAAGGGAGACAATATTGCCGTTTACTACGCTTACGGAGACATCGTCGACATGGCACCCGGAGGGTTGTCGAGCGAGAATTGCATCAACGCCCAAGTCGTATGCAGGGATCTTGACAAGCTCGCCGACGATGACGACGTGAAAGCAGTAGTCATCCGAGTCAACTCAGGCGGCGGAAGCGCATACGCATCCGAGCAGATATGGCACTCGGTGGTTAACTTGAAAAAGAAAAAGCCCGTGGTGGTTTCCATGGGCGGATATGCCGCCTCCGGCGGTTACTACATGAGCTGCGCCGCAAACCATATCTATGCAGAGCCGACGACACTCACGGGAAGCATCGGCATATTCGGTATGTTCCCTGATTACAGCGGCCTGCTGACCGACAAGCTCGGAGTGAAATTCGATGAGGTAAAGACAAACCGGCACAGCGCTTTCGGCACACCGGCACGCCCGTTCAACGAGGAAGAGATAGCCTATCTCAACAAATATATAGACCGCGGATACAATCTGTTCCGCAAACGTGTGGCCGACGGCCGCAAGATGTCGGTAGACGCCGTGGAGAAAATAGCCCAGGGACGTGTATGGACAGGCAGCGACGCACTGAAAGTGAAACTCGTCGACGAGCTTGGCGGTCTTGACAAGGCTGTGAAGAAAGCCGCCCGACTGGCAAAACTCGACGAATACCATACGACCGGCTATCCGGCACCTCCGAGTTTCATGGATCAGTTCGTGTCAAGAATGTCGGGCAGAAACTATCTCAACGAGCAAATGAAGAGCGTGCTCGGAGAGTTCTACGCACCGTTTATGTTCATCAAAGACATAAACAACCAGAACGCCATACAGGCCAGAATGCCTTACAGGATAGTAATGAAATAACCCGGAAACGGCACAGGACAAAATGGAAGGAGACCTCATAAAGATAAACTACCGGCTGTTGCCGCTCAGTTGGATATACGGCGCTGCCGTAAGACTGCGCAATACACTGTTCGAAGTGGGAATATTGAAAAGCAGGGCTTTCGACATCCCGATGATATCGGTGGGCAACATCACAATCGGAGGCACTGGCAAAACACCGCACGTGGAGTATCTCGTAAGACTGCTGAAAGACAGATTTAACGTGGCGGTGCTCAGCCGGGGATACAAACGTAAAAGCCGCGGCTTCGTGCTCGCCGGCGCAGACTCTACAGTGAGGGACATCGGAGACGAGCCTTACCAGATGAAAACCAAGTTTCCCGACATAACCGTAGCTGTCGACAAAGACAGGTGCCACGGTGTGGATCGGCTTACAGACGACAACACAGCGGAAGACATCGACGTGATATTGCTCGACGATGCGTTTCAGCACCGGTATGTCAAACCCGGTATAAACATACTGCTTGTAGACTATCACAGACTGATAATATACGACAAACTGTTGCCGGCGGGACGCCTGCGGGAACCCCTGTCAGGCAAGAACAGGGCAGACATCGTTATCGTCACGAAGTGCCCGAAAGGACTGAAGCCGATGGAGTTCAGAGTTATCACAAAGGCTATGAACCTTTACCCATACCAGCATCTGTACTTCACTACACTCGACTATGACTCGCCACGCCATATATTCGGCAACGGCGAGAGGCAGCTCGGCACGCTGAAAGACGAGAACATACTGCTGCTCACGGGTATAGCGTCGCCAGGACAGATGATGATAGACCTCAAAGAACATACCGGGAGCATCACACCGCTCACGTTCAGGGATCACCATGCGTTCACGAAGAAAGACGCGGAGAAGATCAACAGGGCATTCGAGCGGCTGCCGTCACCGAAGATTATCATCACCACCGAGAAAGACGCGACGCGACTTCAAGGTCTCGAAGGACTGGACGAAGAGGTTCGCAACAGCCTCTACGCACTGCCGGTGAAAGTGCGCTTCATGCTCGAACAGGAAGAACGGTTTAACGAAAATATAACAGGTTATGTACGAAAGAATTCAAGAAACAGCATCCTGGTTAAAGCAAAGGATGACAACAAGTCCAAAGACGGCCATCATTCTGGGAACAGGCCTCGGACAATTAGCTTCAGAAATAACTGACGCATACTACTTCCCGTATCAGGAAATACCCAACTTTCCGGTGTCGACGGTAGAGGGACACGCCGGAAGGCTTATCTTCGGAAAGCTCGGCGACAAGGACATCATGGCCATGGAAGGCCGCTTCCACTACTACGAGGGCTACTCGATGAAGGAAGTGACGTTCCCCATCCGCGTGATGTACGAGCTGGGCATCGAGACACTGTTTGTCTCCAACGCCTCGGGCGGCATGAATCCGGAGTTCAAGATAGGCGACCTGATGATTATAACAGACCACATCAACTTCTTCCCCGAGCACCCGTTGCGCGGCAAGAACTTCCCCACCGGCCCCCGTTTCCCCGACATGCACGAGACATACGACAACAAACTCATTGCCGAGGCCGACGCAATCGCGGCCGAAAAGGGCATCCGTGTGGTTCACGGCGTATACGTGGGAGTGCAAGGCCCGACATTTGAGACACCCGCGGAATACAAGATGTATCACCGGCTGGGCGGTGACGCCGTTGGCATGAGCACCGTGCCTGAAGTCATCGTGGCGCACCATTGCGGCATAAAGACCTTCGGAATAAGCATCATCACCGACCTCGGACTGGAGGACACACCCGTGGAAGTGAGCCACGAGGAAGTGCAGATAGCCGCCAACAAGGCTCAACCGCTCATGACGGAGATCATGCGCGAGATGATAAACAGGGCGTAATAATTACGCCGGCCGATTATGAATTTTGAATTATGGACGACATACACAACGGTCATCCATAGTTCAAAATTCATGGCTTTATGCAGAATATTTCATTTCACCCGCCATACATTCGCGGCAAACAGTGCCCATGATGCCATAGCAACCGGAATATCAAGACATCAGGCCGCATAAACGAACCCGCATATACAGGAATGCTATTAACAAGCAAACAGTCCAACATTAACAGTATAATTACAACCCAATTAAAGAATGAATATCTCAGAATTAGGTGAGTTCGGCCTCATCAGCAGACTGACAAAAGACATCAAACCGAAAAACGAATCTACAAAATACGGTGTGGGAGACGACTGCGCCGTTGTTCATTATCCCGACAAAGAAGTTCTCATCACCACCGACATGCTCATGGAAGGAGTACACTTCGATCTCACATACACCGACATGAGACATCTCGGATACAAGTCGGCGATGGTGAACATAAGCGACATATTCGCCATGAACGGTACCCCGAGGCAACTCACGGTGAGCCTCGCGCTGAGCAAACGATTCACAGTGGAGGACGTGGAGATGTTCTACGAAGGACTCCGCATGGCGTGCGACAAGTGGAACGTGGACATTGTCGGAGGCGACACCACATCATCATACACAGGGCTTGCCATCAGTATAACATGCATCGGAGAAGCCGACAAAGATGAGATAATATACAGAAATGGAGCCAAGGAAACCGATCTCGTGTGCGTGTCGGGCGACCTGGGAGCGGCATACATGGGCCTGCAACTGCTCGAACGAGAGAAAAGCGTATACTACCAGCAGGTAAACGAGGCAAGAAAAAAAGGAGATCAAAAGGCATTAAAGGAGCTGGCACAGTTCCAACCGGAGTTTGCCGGCAAAGAATATCTGCTGCAACGGCAACTGCAAGCCGAGGCACGGGGCGACATCATCAGGCGACTGCACGAGGCCGGTATCCGCCCTACGGCCATGATGGATATCAGCGACGGCCTTTCGAGCGAGCTCATACACATCTGCAAGCAAAGCCACACCGGATGCCGCATCTTCGAGAAAAACCTGCCGATAGACTATCAGACAGCGGTAATGGCCGAGGAACTGAACATGAACGTGACCACATGCGCACTCAACGGCGGCGAAGACTACGAGCTGCTCTTCACCGTGCCGATAGGAGACTACGGAAAGATAGAAGCCCTGGAAGACGTAAGACTGATAGGACATATCACCAAAGAAAGCCTTGGAACTGTCCTCGTGACCAGAGACGACAACGAGTTTGAGCTCAAAGCGCAGGGCTGGAACCCGCTAAGCAAGGAATAATACGGCAAATGCCAAGACAGCACAGGCCGTATTGTTAAAACACCTTAAACAACAACTTTTTAGCATTCGTTTATGCTGTTTTGTTAATTTTAATGCGTATCTTTGCACCCGCAAAACAAAACAAGGAGGTGCCATAGCTCAGTTGGTAGAGCAAAGGACTGAAAATCCTTGTGTCCCCGGTTCGATTCCTGGTGGCACCACTCCTCCTTTCATTAGCCCTGTTCGCGCAAGCGGCAGGGTTTTCTTTTTGCCCTCACCCACCCTCGTCACGCCTAAGCGGCAACGCCTTTTTACGGGGCAGTAGAAAATCCATGTAAATCCAATTTCCATATCAGGCGTCATCCTATAACTCGATTGCCAGTTCACCTCCCTAAAAAAAATAACACTGCGGGCACATACGGTCAAGACGTGACAATTGCATACAGTACAATATAAAAAATGTTATATAAAAAAGCCAACAGCAAGCCGTTTCGCCACAATATATTATATTTGCAGCACGGACAAAATATTTTTGCCTATAAAAACAAATAACTAAAAAAATGAGAACCCTCATCGCCATTTCCATACTATTCGCGCTTGCCGCCGGACTGGCAGATACCATCATGCCAAGAATAAAGTACAAGGATTTCGCCGACGTGCTGGAAGAAGAAATAAACAGAAGCCCGCTCATATCATACACCGACCCCTATATAGGCTTCACTGTACAATACCCGGAATGCTTCAAAATAGACAAGACGGAAGACGACACGACAGGCTTGGTGACATTCAGGCACGACACCACCACACATATAATAATGGAATGCTTCACATGCAGAATATCGGACACCGCCAATCCGGACAGGGCCATTGCGAAGCTCGCCGGCGACATAAACGCACAAATAGCGAAGACCGACGACGGATATATACTGCACGGGCGGATATATGAGAACGGAGTGCCGATAGAAGGCTACCGGCACTACACCAAATACACGCCCAAGGACAAACTATGGATCGCATACTCGCTGGTATACCCGGAGGAATACGGTGAAAGGCTCGGACGGCTCTTCAACATCATAAAGCAATGGCAACCGTGGCAGGACAGACACACATCCACAGCCTGACAGCCACAAAGTCAAACATTAATCAATACGACATAAACGGATATGAAAAAGAAAATAAAGACACTGCTGTTAGGCTGTATCGGTTCCATTCTCGGAGCATGTGCCCAAAGCGAAGACGTAAACAGCGTAGGAGCGGAAGAATTTGAACAAGGGATTAAATCCGACAGTGCGACAGTGCTCGACGTGCGCACGGCCGGCGAATATGCCGAAGGGCATATAGCCGGCGCAAAGAACATAGACGTGCAGAAAGCCGGCTTCAGAAACATGGCAGCCGCACAGCTGCCGAAAGATCGCACGGTATGGGTATACTGCCGGTCGGGCAGGCGCTCGCTCACAGCCGCACGTATACTGAAGAAAGAAGGCTATGAGGTCGTAAACCTGAAAGGCGGAATCATGGAGTGGGAGCAGAAAGGGAAACCGACAGAGAAATAACCGCTCCGAAATGTCATCGCCATATCACTGAAAGGGCATAACGATGACATCCGGGTCCATCTATCGGCAAACAAAGCCTCAGCAAACATAAAACAAGAACGAAAAAAAAGCCCGTTTAAGAATAAATATATTACCTTTGTATCGGTTTATATTTTCAAAATGAGCGGCAAATTGAAATCCGATAAAGAACTGGCAGTCTCAAAATACATGACCGATACCGAAGCGAAAGAACGGCTTTGGAACAAAGAGTATTGCAAGGCCATGTGCGGAAATTTCATGATGTTTTTCTCTTTTTACCTGCTGACGCCCCTGCTTCCGATATATCTCAATGAGCACTTTCATGCCGACAAGGACTTGACAGGACTGGTCTTGTCGGGCTATGTGACGGCGGCGCTGGTGGTAAGGCCGTTCAGCGGTTTTATTGTAGACTGTTTCGACCGCAAAAAAGTCCTAATGCTCTGTTTCTTCTCATTCTTTATATGTTTTGCCGGATATATCGGAGCAAGCACGCTCCTTATGTTCGCCATAGTCCGCACACTGCACGGACTGCCGTTCGGAGCCACCACCGTGGCCAACAGTACGGTGGCGATAGACGTGCTTCCGTCTTCAAGACGCAGCGAGGGAATAGGCTTCTACGGACTGAGCAACAACATAGCCATGGCCATCGCGCCGTCGGCCGGAATATGGATATACAGCGCAACTGACAATTTTGCCATCCTCTTCTGGATCTCTTTGGCCGTGGCCTTCACCGGTTTCCTATGCGCATATTCGATTAAACTACGTAAACGGAAGCCGATAGAGGACAAACCACGCATCAGCATGGATCACTTTTTCCTCACTCGCGCATGGCTTATGGCAATAAATATTCTACTCTTCGGACTATGCTGGGGAGTGATGAGCAACTACGTGGCCATATACGGAAAAGAGAGACTCGGAATTACGGATGGCACGGGAGTTTTCTTTGCCATACTGTCAATAGGTCTCGCGGCATCGCGCCTATACGGCGCAAAGTCTCTAAGGGAAGGCCGACTGACGGGAAACGCTCTCCAAGGAGCAATACTAAGCTCTTTCGGATTCTCGCTTTTCGCTCTATCACCCGGAATGTGGGCATACTACCTGTCGGCGCTGCTCATAGGACTTGGCAACGGCAGGATGTTTCCGGCATTCATGAACATGTTCATCTCCGTGGCAAGAAAAGACCAGCGGGGCACAGCCAACTCATCCATTCTCACATCGTGGGATATCGGTATGGGAATAGGTATACTTTCGGGAGGACTCATTGTGGAACATATCGGCTACACAGCGGCTTTCCTGTTTACCGCCGGCTCACAGATTACAGGCACTCTACTGTTGCTTTTGTCCACAAGAAAATTCTTCATTGCAAGACGGCTTACCGATTAAACATATTATACTTAAAACAACATCTACAAATCAGAAACAATCAATTATGAAAAAAGCATTATCAATCATTGTCATGATAATCACTTCACTTTCAGTCATGGCACAGCAAAAAGAAAACTACGACTTCATCGTTGCGCAAGACGGCACAGGAGATTTCAAGACCGTACAGGAAGCTTTCAACGCAGTTCCCGACTACCGAAAAGCCGGAGAGACACGCATATTCATACGCAACGGCATATACAAGGAGAAACTAATACTTGCAGAAAGCAAACAAAACGTCACCATAATAGGCGAAAGCGTAGAGGGAACGATACTCACGTATGACGATTACGCATCGAAGCCGAATAAGTTTGGCGAGAATACCGGCACGTCAGGTTCTTCGTCCTGCTATATATACGGCCCCGACTTTCACGCTTTCAATATAACATTCAGCAACACAGCGGGACCTGTAGGTCAGGCTGTCGCACTATTTGTAAGCGGCGACAGGGCCGTGTTCGTCAATTGCCGATTCAAAGGTTTCCAAGACACTCTGTATACTTACGGCAAACGTTCCAAGCAATTATACAAAGACTGCTACATCGAAGGCACGGTGGATTTCATCTTCGGTGCGTCCACATGTTTCTTTGACAACTGCCAGATACACAGCCTCAGACGCGGATACCTCACTGCCGCATCGACCCTGCAAGACGTGAAATACGGCTATGTGCTGCACAAATGCCGGCTGACGGCCGAGCCGGGAGTGGAGAAAGTAATGCTGGGCAGACCATGGCGTCCTTACGCCAAGACAGTATACATAGACTGTGTGATGGGAAGCCACATATCGCCTGAGGGCTGGCACAACTGGGGAGTGGAAAAAGAGAAGACGGCTTTCTACGGTGAGAGCGGCTCGGTAAATACGGACGGGAAGCAGACAGACACAGGAAAACGCGTCAAATGGGTGCACACCATCGACAAAGACGACTACACGATAGACAAAGTACTTGCCGACAAGGACAAGCCTGAGTGGTATATAATAAAACAGCAATACTGAAACACGCCCGGACATGAAAAGACCGGTTACCATCGCGATGCTGTTCACCGCCACCCTCATGATGCCTGCTCACGTTATCGTCCGTATCCGGCTGTCGAGTGTGGTGTAGCCACCCCACGAGCCGCTGCCGGCCGGTGCGAACACCTTAGGCTACGAGTGGTCTTCGTTCTGCCATACGGTAATGCCGTCGCTGAACGTCATCTTCTTTTATCCCACCGGCAATGGCGCTGTTTTTGCTGTTGTCTGTGTGTGGGGTTATAGACGAACACAATGGCACGGAGACGCAGACGCAAACATAGCTCTGTGTCTCCGTGAATCTGTATTAAGCAAATAAAACCGTTGAAAAACATTACCGGGTATCCGGATTTCGCAGAAAATTATTATATTTGCGGTGTTTCCATGCTCATGAAAGCGCGGAAGCGGGGAGCGGTTACGGCACATGCTGAGGGGCATGGCCGTTGCGGTATGCCTCGTTGCAGGTGTCATGCCGACAGAAGCGGATGATCATCATTATGTGATTTCCAAAAAGTTCTCTTACAGCGGAAAGCCCCAGATCTCGGCAATGTACATAGAGACAAACACGGCAAGTATTTATGATGAGAATATGAATTTGGTTAAAACCGTGTCGTATAAGATGCCCAAAACATGTACTAAGACAGTGACAGAGGAGCGCTTTATCATTCCCGGAGAGTATGTCAATTCGATACAAGGTGAGTTTTATACATCTGTAAGCGGCCTCGAAGAGGTTATTATTATTGCGAACGCAGCTGGTTGTGAATCGTATACCAAGAAAGGAAACGTGCACACATTCCTGCCCATAGATTTGCCCGAAGACCAAGGTGAATATCATAAAATCGTATATACGGATGGTGAAGACCATTGCATTATGTATCATATTATTCGTTATCCGAAGTATTCCGACTGGCAGGTTACGGACGAGCAGACAGTTGAGAATTCGTATCATATCCCCACCCCATTTATCTATAATTGTGATGCGGATATTGTTACAGGTTACACCACGTTCTTCTTTACGCAGACAATGTTCAACAACGACGATAAATACGAGTATATAGTGGGTCAGTAGAAAATTAGTGGGGATAAGCGTAAAGGTTTGCTATACGGAACAGGAAGAACTTCTTGTCAGCAACACCCCTAAGGTTTGCCCTGAATAGTTTTATCTTGGCATTGAATGATTCAGCCATCGCATTGGAAGCACGGTTGTTGTAGAATTTCAATATTTCATCATAATGCTCATAGAAGGTCACGGCGATGACGTTAAAGGAATGAAATCCTGCTTCTTCGACCTTGCTATACCACTTTGCCATAGACAAACGTGCGGCATCCTTGATTGTGTTTTTTGAAAAGATCATCCGCAAGGAATGGCACAGGCCGTATGCCGTTCTGATATCCGGATACTCTTCGAAC